>NZ_AQOQ01000033.1:0-38849 GCF_002888555.1 Alcanivorax sp. MD8A
GCATGCAAGGAGTTATTCAGAGGCTCCCTGGGTGGCTGGGTCGCCCATGCCCTCACCCACTGAGCCGGTCTGCCGTTGACCATCCCGTTCAGAGATCCGCACAGAGTGATACAAATTACAATTATCGTCTCAACCCGCGGGTGCTAACCTGACTTAACAGATTACCGGTCGACTCCCCGGCGCGACCCACCTAGGCTGATAACAGTCTGGGCGCGACCGCCAGGGCCCAAGAGGACAACCGCCTCAATAAACGCGACCCCCAATAACAAAGAACAGGGAAGCCCGCATGGACAACGAATTCGATTACCTCATCATCGGTGGCGGCTCAGCCGGGTGCGCCCTGGCCGGGCGACTGAGCGAAGACCCCGACACCCGCGTGTGCCTGCTGGAAGCCGGCGGCAAAGGGGACGGCCTGCTGGTCAACGTCCCCGCCGGGGCCGTGGCCATGCTGGCCAAGCCGGTGAACAACTGGCTGATGGAAACCGTGCCACAAAAAGGCCTGAACGGTCGCCAGGGTTTCCAGCCGCGCGGCAAATGCCTGGGCGGCTCCTCTGCCATCAATGCCATGGTCTATATTCGCGGTCACCGCGAGGACTACGACCAGTGGGCGGCACTGGGCAACAAGGGGTGGTCCTACCAGGATGTGCTGCCCTACTTCCGGCTCAGCGAAGGCAACGAACGCCTGCGCAATGATTACCACGGCAACGATGGCCCGCTCAGCGTCAGCGATATCCGCACGGACAGCCCGTTTCACGATTACTTTCTGAATGCCGCGCGCGAATGCGACATCCCCATCACCGATGACTTCAACGGGGAAGAACAGGAAGGCGCCGGGGTATTTCAGGTGACGCAGAAAAATGGCGAGCGCTGGAGCAGCGCCCGCGCCTACCTGTTCCCGCACCTGAATCGCCCCAACCTGCAAGTGGAAACCCTCGCCCAGGTGCAACGCATCATAGTGGAAGACAAACGCGCCGTCGGCGTGGAATTCAAGCAAGGTAACCAGACACGTACCTTCCGCGCCCGCAAGGAAGTCCTGCTCTCCGCCGGGGCATTCCAGTCACCACAACTGCTGATGCTGTCCGGCATCGGTGACGAAGCCGAGCTGAAACAACACGGCATCCCCGTGGTGCATCACCTGCCCGGCGTGGGCAAGAACCTGCAAGACCACCCGGACTTTATCTTCGGCTACACCACCGACAGCCCGGACACCTTTGGTTTTTCCCTTGGCGGCATCTGGCGGGCCCTCAAGGCCATGGCCACCTACCGCAAGACCCGGCGCGGATTGTGGACCTCCAACTTTGCCGAAGCCGGTGCCTTCCTGAAAACCCGCCCCGAACTCTCGGCACCAGATATCCAGCTGCACATGGTCACCGCCCTGGTGGACGACCACGGCCGCAAACTGCACTTCACCCAGGGGTATTCCTGCCATGTGTGCCTGCTGCGCCCGCGCAGCCGCGGCAGCGTCCAGCTGGCCAGCGCCAACCCCGATGACCTGCCACTGATCGACCCGGCGTTTCTGGAGAATCCACAAGATCTGGAAGACATGGTCGCCGGCTACAAGATCACCCGCGACCTCATGCACGCCCCGTCACTCAAACGCTGGATCAAAAAAGACATGTTCACCGAAAACGTGAACAGTGACGACGAGATTCGCGCCGTCATCCGACAACGCACCGACACCGTCTACCACCCGGTGGGCTCGTGCAAGATGGGGACCGATGAAGCCGCCGTGGTGGACCCGCAACTGCGCGTGCATGGCATCGATGGCCTGCGCGTCATCGACGCCTCGATCATGCCCACCCTGATCGGGGGCAACACCAATGCGCCGGTGATGATGATTGCCGAAAAGGCCGTCGATATGATTCGCGGGCAAGTGCGCGCCGGCTAGCCGGCGCCGCTACCGAAGCCCCGCCAGTAACGCACGAACGGTGGCCAACCGGATTACCTCCGGCTTCCCCCAGGGGAATTCGGGGATGGTAATCAGGTTCATGGCCACCCCCTGCATACCGCACAACAGCACACTCTGCATCTCATCCGCATCGCCCGCGCGCAACGCGCCGTGCGCCTGAGCGTCTTCAATGGCCTGGCGAAAAATCTGCAGCCCTTCCTGCACTCCCGAGCTGTCCACAAAGTAACTGTCGCCATCCGCTTGAGGGTGATCCTCAATCAGGAAAATGGCCCGGTAGTCATCCGGCCGCGACAGCCAGAAATCAATGTACAGCAGACACATGGTTTCCAAGCGGTCTTCCACCGGCGCCGTGGCGTAGCACTGATGCAACGCGTCGATCAGCGCCACAAAGATTTCATTCCAGATATGCAACAGCAGCTGACGCTTACCGGGGAACAATTGATACAACGCCGCGGGGGAACACTCTGCCCGCGCAGCAATCTTGCGCATGGACACACCGTGATAACCCTCCTCGGCAAACAAGGCACGGGCGGCGGCAATGATCCTTTGGCGGCTGTCCTGAGCCTGCTGGCTGGTGCGGGGCGGACGGCCACGGCGGGCCTTTTTGGTCTTGGTCGAGGTCATGGCTTGATTTTAATAAACGCGTTTATTAAATTATAAATCCAACACGGACAATGTGCGAGAACACCATGAACCATACCGATCTGGAGCAGGATGTCATCATCGTTGGCGCAGGCCTTGCCGGGCTCAAGGCTGCCCTTGAGCTACAGCAGGCAGGCAAACGCGTAAGGGTTCTGGAAGCACGCGACCGGGTCGGCGGGCGCTCAATGCCCGGTGAAATCGCTGGCCAGACCATCGATCTGGGCGGCCAGTGGGTGGGCCCGCAACAAACCGTGCTGCTGGAGCAGGCCAGCGCCCTCGGCGTCAAAACCCTGTCCCAATACACCGCCGGGGCCAGCATCCTTTCCCTGGATGACAACGTCAGCACCTTCACCTCGGACATCCCCAAACTTCCGTTCCTGTCGCTGATGGAGCTGGCCCTGCTGCAACGGCGCTGGAACAAGGAAATGCGCAGCCTGCCAGTCACAGCAGAGCCCTGGCTCGCCGCCAAAGCACGGCAATGGGACTCGCAAACCCTGGAAAGCTGGATACTCAAACATGTCCACACCCGCGGCGCTCGCGAATTCGCCCGCACCATCACCCGCGCGGTGCTCTGCGCCGAACCTCGCCAGGTCTCGTACCTGTGCTTTCTCGAATATCTGCGCCAAGGGGAAAGCCTTGAAAGCCTGATTGGTATAGAAGGAGGTGCACAGCAGGACAAATTTGCTGGCGGCGCCTGGCAAATCCCCCAACGCATGGCCGCGCAACTGGGCGACAGTGTGCAGCTTGATTCACCGGTGCACGCGGTGGAACAACACCACGACGGTGTCAGCGTCATCAGCAACGGCCACACCTACCGCGCCCGGCACCTGATCATGGCCATCCCACCGGTGCTCGCCGCCAAGATTCGCTATAACCAGCCACTCCCCGCCAAGCGCAACGCGCTACTGGAACGCATGCCCATGGGCTCGGTGATCAAGATCCATGTCGCCTACGAGCGCGCTTTCTGGCGCCTGCGTGGCCTCAATGGTGGTGTGGTCAGTAACAACCGGGTGTTCAATGTTGTGTTCGATCAGTCTCTGGATGATGACGGCATGGGCGTTCTGGTGGGCTTTATCGACGCCGACCATGCGATCGCGATGAGCGCCACCGATGAAGCCACCCGGCGCCAGCAGGTGATAAGCGATCTGGTTCACTACTTTGGGCCAGATGCCGCTCACCCCATCGCCTATGTAGAACAGGACTGGACTGCAGAACCCTGGAGCCGCGGCTGCTACGTGGCCCACACCGCCCCCGGGGTCATCACGTCCTTCGGTGATACCCTGCGCGAGCCCTGCGGACGAATTCACTGGGCCGGCACCGAAACCGCAACCCGGTGGTGCGGCTACCTGGATGGCGCTCTGCAATCCGGCATTCGCGCCGCGCAGGAAGTGCTGAACAGATAACGTGAGGCACCGCTTCCCTGTCATGCTGAGCCGCCGGGCGGATGTAACTTCATTGTCGCCTGCAGCCCTCATCCTGAAACGGCTCAGCACACACTTCAGGCATTACAATGCCGACGAATGGTCTCCATCATTCCTTTAACATGGCCCGCTCTCACACTCTTTCCCACACTTAGTTGAAAGGGTACTCCAGGCCCAGTGTGTAGGTTTCCACATCCACCTCATCCAGCGAATAGCGGTCCACACTGCCGCGGAACTTCAGTTTATCCAGCCCGTAGGTGAAACCTAGCCCCCAGAAACCGTCAGTGCCGTCGTCATCACTGCCGTGATCAAGATCTGCCTCCCAGCGCAAGGCGCCGGCGCGCAAAAACACATCTGTGCCGTTGGCCACATGGGCTTTACCCATTACCGCGGCTTCGATACCGGAAAGTTCGACCTCACTGTCATTGCCAAAACTTCCCAACCACACCCCGCCACCTTCCAGCCCCAACGAAAAGGTGTCATGGCGATCCAGCGGGAAGCTGACACCCACCAGCAATGAGAAACTGGCATCCGTGGTATCTACACCAGAAGGAATATCCCGAGCATCCAGATCTGACCAGCCCCCCTTCAACGTCCCGTAAACACTTTGCGAGGCAAACACGGCTGACGATAACGTCAGTGCACAAAACGCAACGCCGACAAACCATGGCTTTTTCATTCTTTTCTCCCTGAAAAAATTATCCTTCCATGAAAATACCACGGCAGAAAAGATCGCGAGAAGCCCACAACGAGGAACGGGGCACTCAGGCTCACCAGCGGCGAAACGATGCCGGCATTCATGGCTCCTGAGACGCTGCCTTGCCTGCGCTCTATCCTCTAAAAAATAACGGGGCCATGAAGGCCCCGTTTTTGTTACCTGACTGACTCAGTCCGCCACACTCAGGCTGGACATGTCCATCACATAGCGATGGGCGATATCCCCCTTCACCATCACGTCGTAGGCATCATTCACCTGATCCGGACGAATGATTTCACAGACCGGATGAATCCCATGTTCGGCACAAAAATCCAGCACCTCCTGGGTTTCCTGAATGCCACCAATCAGCGACCCGGCTACCCGGCGGCGGCCAAAGATCATCGGCGCCGATTCAAACTGATCCATGTCACCCACCTGGCCAACAATCACCAGAGTGCCATCCACATCCAGCAAGGGAACGTAGGGGTTCAGGTCATGCCGTACCGGCACGGTGTCGATGATCAGATCCAGTGAGGACTCAGCGGCCTCCATGGCGACCTCATCGGTGGACACCAGCACCCCGGTGGCGCCAAGACTTTGCGCTTCTTCTGCCTTGCGGGCAGAGCGGCTCAGCACAGTCACCTCGGCGCCCATGGCCACCGCCAGCTTCACCGCCATATGGCCAAGGCCACCCAGGCCAATCACCCCGACGCGGCTGCCCTTGCCCACCTTCCAGGTACGCAGCGGGGAAAAGGTGGTAATCCCGGCGCACAGAATCGGCGCCGCACGGGACAAGTCCAGGGCATCCGGCACCCGCAACACGAACTCTTCCCGCACCACGATATGCTTGGCATAACCGCCCTGGGTGATCTCGCCATCAATGCGGTCCGGCGAGCCATAAGTCGGGGTCATACCATGGCGGCAATACTGCTCTTCACCATGGTCACACTGATCACAGGCCTGGCAGCTGTCCACCATGCAGCCCACGCCCACGTTATCGCCCACCTGATAACGGGTGACCTGTGGGCCAACCTCAATCACCCGGCCAATGATTTCGTGGCCGGGCACCAACGGGTAATGCTGGTCGCCCCAGTCGCCGTTCACCGTATGCAAATCGGAATGGCAAATGCCGCTGAACAGAATTTCGATGGCCACATCATTGCCGCGCAAGGCACGCCGCTCAAAATGATAGGGCTGCATGTGGGCATCGGAGGAAAAAGCCGCGTAACCGACGGTTTTCATAGACTCTCCCGGGAATGGATTTCACTGGAAACACTAACGACGGCGCCGTGAACACCGCGCCAGAGAGAGCACCATGGTAAGGGAGCGATGACCCCGACCGGCCACCGGATACTGTCGATTTCTTGCCAGATTCTGCAGAATTCGGCGACATTCGTGGCCGATCAGGGAAAACAAAAAAGAACGGACACAGAGGGGAGGAGCAGCAGGCGGGAGGATTACAAGCCCAGATACGCCCCAATCAGAAACGCATCCCCCTGCCCTTCGCGCTGGCCGAAATAACTCACCGGCTCGAACTCGCCGTCCTCCACCGAGCCCACCTCGCAATCAACGCGGTATTGTTTGGCCAGGTCATTGAACAGCTGCACCGCCGGCTTGATCTGGGCCGCCTTCTTCACCGGCTGCTGGATCCCCAGACGCCAGTCTTCGCACTCCTCGCTGTCACACTCGTCGATCACCGTGACCTGGCTGTCAGGGTTCTCTTCCGCATATGCCTGCAATGCCGCCTGCACATCAGACCGGCAACGCTTGAGGGCCTTTTCCTGTTTTTCATCCAGGCCATCGCAGGCCACGAGAAGATAAAGGAGCATGGACAAACATCCGGTTGGGAAGGATGCGCTACTGTACCATAGCGCGAAGACAACGTTGTGACGGAAGCAAGGCCTCAATGGGTCATCATCACGCCACTGCAGCACCGGGATTCATGCTACATTTGCCGCAAACCGATCACCGCAGAACAACAAGAATGCGCGCTTTTCACGTTTTACTGGGCCTCTCGATTCTACTGCTGACCGGCCTGGCCTATGCCGACAGTCCCTATCACGCCATTACCCAGGGGCAAGTCGCCTATACAGAACACCCTACAGACCAGCCTCCCCTGAGCGGCTGGCAGGAAACCGGCTTGCCATTTTCCGGCTCCGCCCGGCAGACAACGGGCACCTTCTGGTTTCGCTTCCCCGTGGAGGCCCTCCCCGCCGACCAGCGCGACAGCCTTTATGTCGCCCATCATGTATTTGATATCACCGTATACCTTAACGGTCACCGGGTCGGCAGCACCGAACGGCTCGATGGTCTGGAATCCACGGGCTGGAACCATCCGTTTTATACGGCCATTCCCGCGCTCTTCTGGCAAGAGACCGGCAACCAGCTGCTGGTGCGCATACGCAGCGGCGAACCCAACGCGGTGCTATCGCCAGTCTTCCTGGGCGCGCAAACCGCTCTGCAAACCCACTACCAGCAAGCCGTCCGGCAGAAAATCCACATCGCCGAATGGAGCATGATTACCTGTCTGATCATGGGTAGTCTTACCCTTTTCATCTGGTTGCTACGCCGCAAGGACCGGCTCTATTTGTATTTCTCACTGCTCTGCTTCAGCTGGTCGGTGGTCATGTTCTATCTGGCCATACCGTTTGCCCCCTTCGACCACGGCAGCTGGCTTCGCTTCGCCTTTTACTGTGTCGATTTATCCGGCTTCTTCCTGTTCATGTTTCTCTACGAGTTGATGAAGCTGGAGCGGCCACGACTCAAATTCACCGCCATCATTGCAGTACTACTCTCAGCGGTGCTGCTGTTCAGCATGCCAATGCACCTGCACTCACTGGTGATCACCCTGGTCCATGGCATGCATCTGGGGCTGGTGGTCTACCTGCTCGTTATTGGCACACGCATGGCCATTCGTAAACGTAGTCGCGAACTGCTGGTGTTGATCCCCGGATTTCTGATTATTGCGGCTCTGGTCCTGCACGATATCTACGCCTTCCAGGTCGCTGCCCGGCAACCGGGCGGGCTGCCGGAAGGCACCTACATGCAATACGGATTCGCCGTATTGCTGATACTCATGTTTATCCACCTGGTACGTACCTTCGTGCGCGCACTCAACAGCAGCGAAACCCTCAACAGCCAACTGGAAAAACGGGTGGCGGAAGTGTCCGCCTCGCTGGAGCAAAGCTACGCAGAAAATCACGCCCTCGCACTGCACAATCATGCCCAGCAAGAACGCCAGAAAGTCTACCGGGACCTGCACGATGACGTGGGCGCAAAGCTGCTCTCTATCCTGCACTCGCGCGCGGAAGACGAAAAATCCCTGCTGGCCCGGGAAGCGCTGTCTTCCCTGCGGGAAACCGTCAACCAAAGTACCCGCGACGTGATCCCTCTGAACGAGCTGGTGAGCAACACGCTCAGCGAAACAGAAAACCGCCTGGCTCACGCACGCATTCCGTTTGAGGCCACCGTTAGCGGCAACACCCCCGACCTGCCCGCCGACCCCAAGAAGGCCTACCACCTGAGCCGCATCCTTCGCGAACTAACCTCCAACATCATCAAGCATGCCAACCAGGGGCCAGTCCGTTTGCACTGCGAGGCAAGCCACCACACCCTGGCTCTGACACTGCAGGATAATGGCCCCGGCTTGCCGAAAACCGGCGACTCACCGGGAATGGGACTCACCAATATCCGATTTCGGGCCACGGAAATCGGCGCTACGGTGGAATGGGAAAACCGATCGGAAGGAGGGTGTCAGTGTCGACTGGAGATACCCGTCAAGGCGATATCACTGTCACTTTAAGCGCACGACGCAAAGCCTGAGTCACGTGTTCCTCGAGTCAGCGACCCGAGATAGCCATACCATCATGGTCAGTCTTGGGAAGCACTGCCAGCGGCAATCAACGCCGCCTGATACCAGCCCTTGTCCAACCGAATCCTGCGAATCACCCCGCCCTTCCTTATGACTCTGACGCAGGATCACTATTTCATAACAGCACAAGGGACAACACGACAGGATGGCGGCAGCGGGGCCTACAGGGAATGATTCAAGTAGACATTAGGGGCCGTTCCGGCCTTTTGCCATCCAAGGCACGGGGCAAGACTTGGCTCTCGTGCTCCGTTAAATTTGATTGCGGCTGACGGCATGGATTATCGCTGCAACAACAAGCCCGGCGGTAGCGATAATGTCTGCGATGACGACCTTGCGAATAGCGTCATTGTAGCCGCCCACCGACCATGCAATAGCGATGAAAGACACGACACTGATAACGCCCGCGACAATGGAGATTGATTGCAGCGAGGGTTGAAACGCAGCATAGATCAATAATAAACCGAGAAGCCCAAACAGGATGGCCCGGTGACGCATCAGGATTTCGAGGTTGGGCTCCCCTAGAGAAACACCATACAAAGCAGCAAGACGCTTCACGCCCAGCACTCCCGAAACGGGCAGGAGATGAATGATGCCGACAAGCACCAGCAGACCAGTGACTACTTTTTCCATGTTTGCATGCTCTCCCTGGATTTAACGCCGCGCTCTGCCGCTTGTCGGCAGCAGCGCCTTGTTACACGATCTACAGCTTGGTCGAAAGCCAAATAGCAAACTTCGTTGACCACTGAACAAGCCAGAAAATTGGCTTATAGACAATAGAATCGCTACCATTTGTCTCCCCCATCTCTTGATGCTCTTCTTCGTCTTGTTTGATGCTCAAAACAGCAGCATACGCTTCAGCATCATGAAGCTCCAAGAACGCCAATTGCCAATGCAAATGATGAAGCACCGTTGTTTCTATTGAGTTTGTACAAATCCAGATAGCATTACGCCCTAGAATGGCAGTAATAATACCTAACACCCAACCCCCTAATGCCCAGACAGTTAGTCCGTAGCAGTGGCGAATCTCCCGTTCCTTAAGAAGCCGATTGAACGTAGCGTAATGCTCTCGCTCATGGCTGAGCATCTCTTCAAGTGCCTTCACCAAATCTTTATACAGAAGCCGGGATACAAGCAATTGAGCGCTATAGATTCCTATGGCACCTCTTTCGCCTGCATGATCAACTCTGATAATCCGTTCAACTTCTTTCATGTGGTCAGCTTGAAGAGAGACTCATGTAACGCCCAGCACAGCCGCCGAAGGTCGGCTTGCAGGCCCTTGTTATGCGCCTCCCTCAATCTCGCGAAGGCGCTTTTTTATTAAACCAAACTTATCGTCATATCCCTTCCTTCGGTATGACGAAGCACCCTCAACTGCAGAAAGCCAGCATTGAAGAAAATAACGCTCATCCTCGCTTGATATGTGTCCGGCATACCAATCCGAGCTAAACTTTTTCTCCAATTCCCGTGCATTTAGCCAATGGTCTTTGCACTCTTGGCATAAAGATGGAAGCCAGCCAGGAAATCTCCCTTTCTCTTCAAAGCATTATTTTTGATCCCTGGGCGTAAAAACGAATGAAATCTCGCACCTAAAACACTTGCAACGAATCCCTTCGTAGTACTTAGCGCCATCATCGTAATGGCCACTATATGTGGGCTTTTTCCACTTTGCTCTTGTTATAGGAACCAACTCAACCAATTGATTTGCCCTGCCTTCTAGTCGCATAACAGTTTATTCAATTGCAGATGCGATATAACACTTTTCTGTATATCCCCGATCAGCACTAACCCAAAAATCACATCAACCCGTATACCAATCAGTGGCTTACCCCACAGGAAAGAATCATTCCCAACCGACTTTTATTGCACTTGCGTGTTGAACGGAAATTTTTACTCAGACTTTTCTTGCACCCACTTTTCCAAAAAACCACTTTAACTCAGCAGCTTACAAATTTATGCAATCCATATCCTACAAATTCAACTTGCGCGCGGGTGAAAAAAGGAAGTTACCCCCGGCCAGGAAGGCCGGGGGTAGAGGCTTATCGCTGCAATTCCGCCGCCTTCTCTTTCGAAAACACCGCATAAAGACTCGGCAATACCAACAACGTCAGTGCCGTAGCCGACACCAACCCGCCCACAATCACCACCGCCAGCGGTCGCTGCACCTCACTGCCCACCCCCGTAGCCAGCAACATGGGAATCAACCCCAGCATGGAGGTCAGCGCGGTCATCAAAACAGGCCTCAAACGCGACACAGCACCTTCAAAGATAGCGGTGTCCAGGGTTTCGCCATCTCGCAGACGGTGGTTGATGGCCTCCACCATCACGACCCCATTGAGCACCGCCACCCCGAACAGGGTGATAAAGCCCACGGAGCTGGGCACAGACAGGTACTGGCCGCTGAGGGCTAATGCGAGGATGCCGCCGATCAGCGCCAACGGCACATTCACCAGAATCAGCGCGGCCTGAGCGACGGAGCCGAAGGCGAAGTAGAGCAGCAGGGCAATGAGGCCGACCGCGACAGGGACCACCATGGCCAGGCGTTGCTGGGCGCGCTGCTGGTTTTCGTATTGGCCGCCGATGTCCACGCTGTAGCCGGGGGGGAGGTCCACTTCCTTGGCGATGGCTTGCTGGATGTCGGCGACCACCGAGCCCATGTCTCGCCCGGCCACGTTGGCCTGGATGACCACACGGCGTTGCACGTCGTCGCGGCTGATTTGCGGTGGGCCGGACACCAGATCGACATCTGCCACATCCATGAGCCGCACCCAGGCACCGTCGGCGGCTTTCAGGCGCAGGTTGCGGATGGCCTCCGCGTTGTTGCGGGCGTTTTGTTCCAGACGCACGTAGATGTCGTAGCGTTCGTTGCCGTTGATCACCTGCCCGGCGCTGCCGCCGCCAAGGCCGTTGCTGACCAGATCCATGACTTGATTGACGCTCAGGCCGTAACGGCTGAGAGCGTTGCGGTCCGGGGTGACCACCAGTTGGGCTTCACCGGCGATCTGTTCCAGTTGCACGTCGGTAGCGCCGTCGACGGCTTTCACGGCCTGGGTGATGGCTTCGCCTTTTTCCTGCAGCACGTCGAGATCCGGACCGAACAGTTTGATGGCCAGTTGCGCTTTGACGCCGGAGAGCAGTTCGTCCACGCGCATGGCGATGGGCTGGGAAAAGTTGAACAGCAGGCCGGGGTGCACTTCCAGCCGCTGCTGAATTTTTTCCTGCAGTGCTTGCCGAGAACTGGCGCTTTCCCATTCGCTGACTGGCTTGAGGCCGATATAGATTTCCACGTTGCTTACCGGCTCCGGGTCACCGCCGATTTCCGCACGCCCTACACGGCTGAGTGCGTAGGTGACTTCCGGGAAGGTCAGGATTTCCTTTTCCAGTTTTTGCCCCACATTCAAGGCGGTGTCGAGACTGGAGGACGGCGCCAGGGTGACACGCAGGGCCAGGGTGCCCTCTTCCAGTACCGGCACGAACTCGGTGCCGATAAAGGGAGTGGTGGCCAGCGCCAACGCAAACAAGCCAACCGCACCGCCGACGACGACCTTGCGTGCCTGCATCGCTTTCGCCAGCAGGATTCGATAACGGGTTTCCAGCCATTGCATCAGTTTGTTTGGCTTTTCTTCCACGCCGTCACGAAACAGAAACCCGGCCAGTGCCGGCACCACGATCAGCGCCACCAGCACGGCAGCGGCCATGGCCAGCATGATGCTGATGGCCATGGGCACAAACATTTTGGCTTCCACCCCTTCGAACGCGAACAGGGGCAGGAACACCACCAGAATAATGCTGGCTGCGAAGAACACCGGGCGCGCCACTTCCTGGGCGGCATCTTTGACGCGCAAGGCCATACCACCACGAGCATCATCGCTGCCCGCCCCCTGGCTGAGATGTTTGACGACGTTCTCCACCATCACCACGGAGCCATCCACCAGCATGCCGATGGCCACGGCCAGGCCGCCCAGCGACATCAGGTTGGCGGACATGCCCAGGCTAGCCATGACCAGCAAGGCCAGCCCGATAGACAAGGGAATGGACAACAACACCAGCGCCGTGGCGCGAAGGTTCATCAGAAACAGGGCCAATACGATGACGATAAACACGAACGCCAGCAGCAAGGCGGTGACCACGGTGCTGACCGCTTTTTCCACCAGGTCCGCCTGGTCGTAGAACACCTGAAATTCCACACCGTCAGGCAGTGCCTGCTGAATGCGCGCTTCACGGGCCTTGATGCCATCGATGGTGGCCTTGGTGTTGGCGCCCATGCGCTTGAGCACGATGCCCGCCACCACTTCGCCCAAGGCTTCCGGTTCGCCGTTGGCGTCGCGGCGGGTCATGGTGAGCGCGCCCTGACGGATCTCGCCGCCGAATTCCACCTTGGCCACATCGCTTACGCGCACCTGGGTGCCGTCCACTTCGCGCAGCGGAATGGCGGCGATGTCTTGCAGACCCTGCTCACCACTGCCCACCCAGCCCATGCCACGAATCACCAACTGCTCGGCGCCACGATCCAGATACCAGCCACCCGCGTTGCGGTTGTTGGCGGCGATGGCCTCCATGACGTGTTGCAGGGTCAGGTCGTAGGCAAGCAACCGGGTGGGATTCACGTTGACCTGATACTGGCGCACTTCGCCGCCGTAGCTGAGCACATCGGTAACCCCACCCACGGGCATAAGCAGCAGCTTCACGACCCAGTCGTTAAGGCTGCGCAATTGCATGGCGTCGATATTGGCGCCCGGCTTGGCGGTGAGCAGGTATTGATAGACCTGACCCAGCCCGGAGGTGTTCGGGCCCATCTCCGGGGTGCCGACGCCGTCGGGAATATCTTCCCGCGCCGCTTGCAGGCGTTCGAACACCAATTGCCGGGCGAAGTAGATGTCGGTGCCGTCTTCGAACACCACGGTGACGATGGACAAACCGGTCTTGGAAATGGAACGCACCTCGGCCACCTGGGGCAGCGCATACATCACCGCCTCGATGGGGTAGGTGATCAACTGCTCCACTTCTTCGGCAGCCAGCCCTTCCGCTTCGGTGTTCACCTGCACCTGCACATTGGTGACATCCGGGAAGGCATCCAGTTTCAGGTTGGGCAATTGCCAGCCGATCACGCCGACGGTGATGACCAGTAACAGCAACACAATGAGGCGGTTGTTCACCGCCCAATCGACAAGTCGATTAAACATGACGGTGATCCTCAGTGGTTGTGGATGTCGAAACCGGACTTGGCCATTTCACTGGCGAGAAAAAACGCGCCGCGAGTGACCACGCGCGTGCCAGGCTCAATGCCAGTCACGATGCGTTGTTCACCGAGCTGACCGGTGAGTTCGATTTCTACCGGCTGGTAATGGCCGGACTCTTCTTCCACAAACAATTGCCAATCGCCATCGGGCCCACGGGTGAGCGCTTCTTCCGGTACGGTTAGGGCGTTCTCCGGTGCCGCCAGCAGCAACGCCACATCGGCGAACATGCCCGGGTGCAATAGATGCCCGGCATTCGGCACTGCCACCCGCACGGACAAGGTGCGGGTAATCGGGTTCAGGCGATGACCAGACTGAATCACTTCGCCGGCCACCTTGGTCTCACCGATGATGACCTTCGCCGGGGTGCCGGTAGCGATGTGCAAACCGGGGCTGGGCGGCAAGGCCGCTTCGGCCCACAGTTCCGATTCATCCACCAGGGTGACCAGGGCGCTACCGGCAGTGAGCCATTGGCCTTGCTGGAAGGCATCGTCCAGCACCAGGCCATCGTCCGGGGCGGTTAGCGTGTAGACCCCTTTTTCGCTTTTTCCCGCTTCGATAGCGGCGATGGCCGTGTCATCCAGCCCGTAGCCTTTGGCCCGGGCACGCAGAGACTGGTACTGGCTTTGCGCATCCAGATAGCGCTGGTTGCCCACGGTCCGGCGGCCAAGATTGTTCACTCGCCGCCAGGCATCCGCCGCCACTTGCAGGTCGCTTTGCAACTCGGCCATGGCCGGACTGAACAGGGTGGCAATGGGCTCGCCTTGTGTCATGTGCTGCCCGAGGGTCGCGCTGCGTGACTGCACCTGGGAGTCGATACGCACCGGCACCACCCAGGTGCGGTACTGGTTGCTGGTGATTTCCGCCGGGACGGTCAGGGTTTGGGTGGCATTCTGCTGCGGCTGCAGGGTGAGGATTTGCAGGTTGAGCATGGCTTGTTGTTCCGACGTCAGGGTCACGCCGGTTTCTTCATGCTCATTCTGCTCACCGTGTTCGGTCTGATGATCATGACTGGCGTTGTCGTCGCCATGCGCATCCTGGGCATTGTGATCGTCGTGGGATTCCCCGGTATGAGATTCGCTTTTTTCCTGTGCCGTATCGTGATCATGACCGTGGTCATCACCCGCCCAGGCAGGGAAGGAAAGGGTGGCCAGCAGCGCGATCGCCAATGGCGTTTTCATGAACTTATTTTGCGTTTTCATAAAAATTTCCAATTTTTTGGCCTTTGCAGGAGCGTCGCAAGCGCCGCGCCTACGGCGTGTCAGGGATTCGCCAGTGCGGTTAACCACGCATCCAGCTGAGCGCTTTGCTGGAGCCATTCGATCCAGGCCTGTTGCATGGCTTCGCGCAGGGCGATGCCGGACAGGCGGGTGTCGAGGCTCTGGTTCAGCGCCAATAGATAGTTCTGGGTGGTGAGTTCACCCTGCTCCCAGACCCGTTTCAGCAAGGTGTCGTTGTCGTCCAGGCGACTCTCTGCCAGTTGTTGCCAGGTGTCCCAACGCCGCTGTTGCTGACGAAAATTGTCGCGAGCCCCTTCCAAACGGGCCCGGATATCGTTGCGGGTTTTCTCCAACAGGGCGCGCTGGGCATCACTGTCTGCCAGCGCTTGCTGGTAGGCAGGTTTACCACTGTTGAAAATGTTCAGCGGCAGACTGAAGTCCACGCCCCACAGGTTGGCATCGTCTTCCTTGCCGAAACGCACTTCCAAGGTGGGGTCGCTGTTGCGTTGCCGGTCGGCGACGGTCACGCCCTGCTCGGCCAACGCCAGTTGCTGTTCGGCCAGTTGCAGGTCGTAGTTGGCGGCCAGCCGCGTGTCCACCCCACCCCGTATCGCCAGCCCTTGCACGGTGGCATCTTCCGGTAGCGGATAGGCCGGCGACGACAGCGCCATGACTTCGCGCAGGCGGGTCACGGCTGCGGTGGTCATCGCTTCGGCTTCTGCCAACGCCTGCTGGGCCTGGCCCACGGACAGCATCGTCAGGCGGGCATCCACCTGGCCTACATCGCCGGCCTGTTCACGGCGCCGCATCAGGTCCGCCAGTGCCATCAACTGACGCTCCTGCTCACGGGCGGCGAGCAATCGGGCGTGGGCTGCGTCATACGCCACCAGGGCGCGCAGGCTTTGAGCCAGCAGATCGGCGCGGGCCTTGTCGGCCCGCAACACCGCCACGGCATCGCGCTGCTGGCGGGCCTCGCCAAGGGCTCGGCCCTTGCCGGACCAGTCCAGGGTCTGGCTGACGCCAAGGGTCTTGGTCACATCAACACTGTCTTCGTACCCGATGTTGAGCGCCGGGTTATAGAGCGGCTGGGCCGCGTTGCGGTTGTCTGCCAGCCACTGTTCCTGCCGGGCGGCAATGGCACGACTGGCGGGCAATTGGTTGACCTGTTGGCGGACCCAGGCCGCCCAATCGGCGGCACTGCTGGCCAGCGCCGGCTGCTGTACACACAGCAGGATAAACAGCGCGCCGGTGCGCACTGCGGTGGGAATTCCCATGGGGAAGCTCCTGATTTTTTAGACACAAAACGTCGCCATGCCGGGGCAGAACAAGCCCGTCGGCGCAGCACTCAGTGCGAAAAAATCAGGCGGTTATCGGTGGGCGGAAAGGGGTATCCGCGGGGGCATCCGGCAGGGCCGGGGGCAGGGCTGTCAGTTGGCGGGCCGGCGCAGGCTGGCGGGCCGGGGCACAATCGATGCCGGTCATGAAGCCATGGCACTGGCAGCAATGCTCACCGCCACGGTCCAGCACATCCTGATGGGCCTCATCCTGTTGGACCTGCTCGTAGGCAACGCCTTCATCGTGCTCGTGGTGCATGGCATCCAGCACCAGCACGTGAGTGCCGATGACAAGCAGCAATGTCCAGACCAGAGCTTTCATGAGGGTCGCCGTCGAATTAATCCATAGAGCGGAACGGATATCTTGCGAAATATTGGGACCACGGTCAAACCGGGCGGTTCCCCACGGTCATTCACAAGTGACCAAAGCGCAGGCAAAGTAGCGCCCGCGTTTGCTCCCCACCCCCACAGAGAGAACCCCATGAGCCGCCTTGATGTTGCCCGCGATGATGTCCTTGCCCACCCGCTGCACCGTGCCTGCGAGCTGGAACTGCTGCATGCAGGGGAAGGCACCAGCGAGCTCCGCTTTCAGGTGAATGATTTTACCGCCAACCCGTTGGGCGCCCTGCATGGCGGCATTCTCTATGCGTTGATGGATGTGACCTGTTTCTTTGCCGCGGTGCCGCTGCTCAAGGACAACCAGGCACCAGTGACCATCGAGACCCACAACAGCGTGTTACGAGCCGCCCAGAAAGGCGAAACCGTAGTGCTGCGCGGCCGCGCCGACCGCATCGGCCGGACCCTGGCAGCCATGCGCGCGGAAGCCTATGCGGTAAATGCCGACGGCGAAGAGCGACTGATCGCTACCGGTTCGGTAACCAAGTCTATCCTGACGGTTTAAGCTATCAGCTATCAGCTGTCAGCTGTGAGCTACAACCCACAAGCCACAAGCCACAAGCCACAAGGAAGAGAAAAACCCACCCCTTCGAAATGGGCAATGGTTTTTCTTGGCTTTTCCTCAAAGCTCAAAGCTGATAGCTGACAACTGCCTTTCACTGCCCCAGATAGCGGTTGAGCACCATGCGCCAGCTTTCCGTGGGCAGGATATCCAGCATGGCCTGGTCCAGGGTTTCGCGCAGCGGGCTACCGTTGGCCACGGCAAAGGCATAACTTTCTTCGCGGACCAGCTTGGGCAGCACCAATAGATTGTCGTCTTCACGCTCACTCAGGATATAGCGCATCACCGGCGCATCCCCTACCGCAGCATCCGCCTGCCCCAGGGCTACCGCTCGCAGCGCTTTTTCGGTGTTATCAAAACGCTGGTGTTTGATGCCATTGGCCGACAGCCACTGGGCGCCACTGGTATTGGCAACGGCCGCCACAGTGACACGCGGCAGATCACCGGCGCCATCAATACGGGTTTGCAGCTGGTTCACGGTCACACTGGAAGCAATGGCCGCCGTAAAACCGGAAATGGTGATAATGCTGACGAACATCCACACCAGCCCCAGCACCCGGCCACCCAGACTCACCGGCGCCTTGTCGCCATACCCCACTGTGGTCATGGTTACCGCAGACCACCAGAAACCATTGCCAATCCCTTCGCTGACACTGCCACCGAATTGCTGCGGGTTCTTGCGTCGCTCCAGCAACCAGATCAACAACCCGACCAGCAGCAACACCAGCACCAATGCCAGCACGGCCGAAAAGAACTTCCAGCTGAACAGGCTGCGCAACGTGGTGCTCCAGCCGCCGGGCTCACTGCGGGTGGCGATACCCAACCCGGCCCGGTACATGGGCTGGGTAAAGTCCAATCGCCGCTCGCGCTCGGCGGTAACACTGATGGCACCGATGGCCACATCAGCCTGGCCCAACTCTACCGCTTCCAGCATGTCTGCCAGGGTCTTGTAGGGACGCAGGCGATATTCCAGCCCCGCCTTGTCAGCCACGCTTTCCCACAGCTCCACACTCACACCGTCCCAGCGATCCCCTTCCGGATAGCTGAACGGCGGTGACGCTTTCACGGCCACCGTGAGTGGTGCCGCCGATGCGACAGACGAAAGCAGCACCCACAGACAGGTGAACAGGAAAAGCGGTATTCTGGCAGTCAATGTTATCCCTCCGACCCGGCACCCCATGAAACAGACGCTCGCGGCCATCGTTATCATTTTTCATATGCTTGCCGCGCAGGGTAGCGGGGCCCACGGCATCTTGCCAGACGAGATCCCCATGGCCGGCGGCACCGCCCTGCGCGAACCCGGCCCGCTGCCGGCACTGCCCGTGAGTTTCGACCACCACTGGCAACCGGCCACATTGCGTGTACAGCACACCGCCGCCGTGGCGTTATCCGTCACCAATCACAGCACCGACTGGCACCTGTTCGCCTTGGGAGACGGCACCGCGTTACGCGACCAGAACCTGATCCACCGGCTGATGCCGGACTTGCGCAAGAATTATCCCAATACCCGACTCAGCGAACCCGGCAGCACCGTGACCCTGCCCTGGCGCTTTGATCAGGTGGGCGAGTTCGAGCTGCGCTGTGTACGCGCCGAGCATCAGGGACATTCCCCGCCGCTGCCCATCCAGGTGCTTCCCGCAACACCCTGAACCGGCCAGGTCCCGGCCGCACCACAGGGTGAACTTTTGGTTACGTTGGCAAGAAACGTGACCGGCTTCATGGGGTGCATTGGCAAGGTTTGCGCGCTGTCACCCTAATTGACTTATTTCCTCGCTAGGCTTGCCGCCTGTCCATTCACTTTCATGGAGGAAGCCACCATGCACAACAAGGCAGCCCTGTCCCGTCGCGACCTGTTGAAGAAAGGCTCAACCGGCCTTGCCGCCCTGGCCATTGGCCCCAGTTTATTGGCGATCAGTCAGCCGCTGGCCGCCCGCACCCTCGCCAACATTGGCGAATTGCAGGGCCCCGATGCCAACGGCATTCGCCTGCCTGCGGGTTTTTTCTCCCGAGTGATTGCCGCCGCCGGACAACGGGTGCGACGCAGTTTCTGGAACCGTACCCACTATCGCTGGCACAGCTACCCCGACGGTGGTGCCACCTTCGCCACCCCGGATGGCGGCTGGGTGTATGTGTCCAACAGCGAAACCATCAGCCTGTTGGGCGGCGGCGCCGGCGCCATCCGTTTCCATGCCGATGGCAGCATCAACGACGCTTACCGGATTCTGGGCGGCACCAACATCAACTGTGCTGGTGGCCCGACCCCCTGGCAGACCTGGCTGTCCTGTGAAGAAGTGGATTTCGGCCGCGTGTACGAGTGCGACCCGTTTGGCGCCAGCCCGGCCCGGGTGCGTCGTGGTCTGGGTTACTTCAAACACGAAGCCGCGGCAGTAGACCCGGTGTTCAACATGGTCTATCTCACCGAAGACGAAGGCGACGGTCGTTTCTACCGCTTTATCCCCGCTGGCCACCATCACGATGGCTCCCTGAATCTGGATGAGGGGATCCTGCAAGTGGCGGCCATGGATAGCCAGGGGTATGTGGAGTGGCTGGACCTGCCCAACCCCACCCCCAATGCCCTGCAGACACCCACCCGTGAACAACTGCCCCAAAGCAGCGCCTTCGATGGTGGCGAGGGCTGCTGGTACAGCCACGGTTTTGTGTATTTCACCACCAAGGGTGACAACAAGGTGTGGCAGCTGGACACCAATCTGAATCGGCTCACGGTGGTCTACGATGCCGCCACCTCAACCAACCCGATTCTCACCGGTGTGGACAACCTGACTGTCTCCAGCGGTGGCGACCTGCTGGTGGCCGAAGACGGTGGCGACATGCAAATTGTGGTGATTGATACGGATGGCAAGGTGGCCCCGCTGTTGCAGGTCACCGGCCAGGATGATTCCGAGATTACCGGCCCGGCCTTCAGCCCGGATGGCACCCGTCTGTACTTCAGTTCGCAACGGGGCAGTGACATTTTTGGTGGCGGCAACGGCTTCGGCATTACCTACGAAATCACCGGGCCATTCCAGCAATTCGTGACGCTCTGAAGCGTGTAGCAGGAGCGAATAACCGACGCTCCTACGGAAAAAGGGCATTAATTAAACCAGGCTTTCGCGGAAATCCGTGATGAACCATAAAAAAGCCCCGGCAGGGGCCGGGGCAAGGGGAATACCGGAAACTGTCCGGCAACAGATTCAGCGTTCGTTACGGCTGTGGCGCGTGCTCTTCCTTGACCCGGAACCAGGCCGCATAGAGTGCCGGCAGGAACAGCAGAGTCAGGGCGGTGGCGACAATCAAGCCCCCCATGATTGCCACGGCCATGGGGCCAAAGAACACGCTGCGCGACAGCGGAATCATGGCCAGCACCGCGGTCAGGGCGGTAAGGGCGATGGGCCGGAAGCGGCGCACGGTGGATTCGATAATCGCATCCCAGGCGGTCAGCCCCTGCGCCATGTCTTGACCAATCTGGTCCACCAGAATCACCGCGTTACGCATGATCATGCCCGCCAAAGCGATGGTGCCGAGCATGGCCACAAAGCCGAACGGTTTCTGGAACAACAACAGGAACAGGGTGACGCCGATAAGCCCCAGCGGCGCGGTCACAAAGACCATCAGTGACAACGGCATGCTGCGTAGCTGCAACATCAACAAGGTAATCACCACCAGCACGAACAGGGGCATGCCTGCATTCACGGATTGCTGGCCACGGGCCGACTCTTCCACCGTACCGCCCACTTCCAACAGGTAACCCGGCGGCAGGTCTGCCTGCACCGCGGCAAGGGTCGGCATGATTTCGTTCACCAGCGTGGCCGGTAGCGCATCATCGGCAATGTCCGCACGAATGGTCACCGTGGGCAACCGGTCCCGGTGCCAAATGATGCCTTCCTCAAAGCCATACTCCAGTGTCGCGATCTGGTTCAACGGCACCCGCCCGTTTTCCGTTTGTACGGCCAGGTTGCCAAGCAGCCCAAGGGCGTGTCGCTCGCGGCTGTCGCCACGCACTTCCACATTGATCAGCTCGTTGTCTTCCCGGAACTGGCTCACCACCACCCCGGACAGGGACGCCTGCAGCGCCACCGACAAATCCTGGGTGCTGATACCCAGGGTCCGGGCACGGTCCTGGTCCACATTCAGACGCACTACCTTGCTGGGCTCTTCCCAGTCCAGATGCGCGTTGATGGTGTGCGGATTGGCACGCACTTTTTCTGCTACCCGGCGAGCCAACTCGCGCACCTGCGGAATGTGTTCACCGGAAACACGGAATTGCAGCGGGTAACCCACCGGCGGCCCGTTCTCCAGACGCGATACACGACTGCGCACCGTCGGGAACTGATCGTTGAGCAACTGAATCAGCCAGCTGCGCACTTCTTCGCGCTCTTCCACATTGCGAGTCAGGATCACAAACTGTGCCTGTGATGCGGCCGGCAACTTCTGATCCAGCGACAGATAGAAACGGGGCGACCCGCTTCCCATGTAGCCCACGTAATTTTCAATCAGCGGGTTTTCGCCAAGCTGGTTTTCCAGACGCAACGCCAATTCCTGGGTGGCGTTGAGCGAGGCCCCCTCTTCCAGTTTCAGGTCCACCATCAGCTCCAGACGCCCTGAGGCCGGAAAGAACTGCTGCGGCACAAAACGGAACAGGAAGACCGAGAAAAAGAAGATGCCGACCGTAATGGCAATCACCGTTTTGCGGTAACGCACACACCACTCCACCCATTGGCGGAACTTGCGATAAAACGGTTTCTGGTAAGGGTCGTGCACTTCGCCATCACGGTTATGACGCACCAGGCTCGGCAGCAACTTGTCACCCAGGTAGGGCACGAACACCACCGCCGCCACCCAGGACGCCAGCAACGAAATCGTCACCACCTGGAAGATGGAGCGGGTGTATTCCCCGGTGCTGGATTCTGCGGTGGCAATAGGCAGGAAGCCGGCCGCGGTGATCAGGGTACCGGTAAGCATGGGGAACGCAGTGCTGGTCCAGGCAAAGCCCGCCGCCTTGAGGCGACTGAAGCCTTGTTCCATCTTGATGGCCATCATCTCCACGGCAATGATGGCATCGTCCACCATCAGGCCCAGCGCCAGCACCAGCGCCCCGAGAGAAATCTTGTGCAGGCCGATATCGAAATACTTCATGGACGCAAAGGTGATCGCCAGCACCAGCGGAATCGACAGTGCCACCACCATGCCGGTGCGCCAACCCAGCGAGAAAAAACTCACCAGCAGCACAATCACCAACGCTTCAATCAACACCTGAACGAATTCGCCCACCCCGGCTTCCACCGCCGCTGGCTGATCGGAAACCTTGCGCAGCTCCATACCGATGGGAAGGCTTTTCTGAAGTTCGGCAAACGCCTTGTCCAGGTTCTCACCCAACTGAAGAATATCCCCGCCTTCTTTCATGGAAACCGCAATACCAATGGCATCTTCTCCCATGAAACGCATGCGCGGCTGGAACGGGTCACTGAAGCCACGGTACACATTGGCGATGTCATCGAGACGCAGGGTGCGGTTGTCGACCTGAATCGGGAAGTTGCGAATGTCATCTACGCTGGTGAATTCACCCGATACGCGCAAACGTACACGATCGGTCGGGGTTTCAAAAAAACCGGCATCGGCAACCGTATTCTGCGACTGTAGTGCCTGCTGCACCGTTACCAGGGGGATCCCCAGCGAAGCCAGTTTGGTGTTGGAAATCTCGACCCAGATTTTTTCATCCTGCAGGCCAATCAGCTCCACCTTACCGACGTCGTCCACCCGTTGCAGCGTTAGCTGCAAACGGTCGGCGTAGTCTTTCATGATGGCGTAATCGAAGCCCTTGCCGGTGAGCGCATAGATATTGCCAAAGGTGGTACCGAACTCGTCGTTGAAAAATGGGCCGCGCACATCCTGTGGCAGGGTGTGGCGGATATCGCCCACTTTCTTGCGCACCTGGTACCACAGATCATCGATATCGGTTGAGCGCATTTCGTCCCGCGCCATAAACATGACCAGCGACTGACCCGGCCTTGAGTAAGACTGGATGCGTTCGAAGTCACCGGTTTCCATCAATTTCTTTTCAATGCGCTCGGTAATCTGCCGGGAGACTTCTTCGGCACTGGCACCGGGCCACAGGGTATTGATGGTCATGACTTTGAAGGTGAACGGCGGATCTTCACTCTGGCCAAGATTGGCGTAGGAAATCGCCCCGATGGCACCGAGCAGCAACATGGCATAGAGCACCAGAGCGCGGTTTTTCAGTGCCCATTCCGACAGGTTGAACGACATGGCCTGCTCCCCTTATTCGCCCTGATCGACAGGTTCGTCTGCCGGCTCGGGCGGGGCAGATTCCTGCTGCGACACGTCTGCCGTGGCGGCGAGCTCCACCTGGCGGTTCTGGCGATCCACGGGAATCACCACCTGGCCATCGCGCACCAGATGGGTGCCTGCGGCCACAATCCAGTCATCGGACTGCAAGCCGGACAGCACCGGCACCACCTGCTCCTGGTAGGGGCCCACTTCCACCGGGGTTTTTACCAGGGCGCTGTCGTCCGGATTCACTACCCACACATAGGTCGCGTCTTCTTCCGCGGTCAGGGCGGAGAGAGGAATGCTGAGCACATCATTGTCTGCCCCACTGACAAATACCCGGGCAGACTGGCCAAGCTCCGCTCCGACCTGGTCGTTGTCAAAAGCGACTCGCGCTTCATAGGTCCGCGAACGGGGGTCCGCCGCTGGCGACAGCTCACGCAGTTTGCCGGGGAAGACCTGCCCCGGACGGGACCACAGTTCAATGGCCACGGGCATGCCGATGGTAAACCGGCCTACATCCTGCTCCGGCAGATCAATGCGCACTTCGCGATCACCATCGGCAGCCAACACAAACACCGTCTGGCCGGCTGCCACCACCTGCCCGGCTTCCGCCAGACGCTGGGCAATCACGCCGTCACGGGGGGCCTTCAGGGAGGCGTAATCTGCCTGATTGCGGGCCACATCCAGATTGGCACGGGCCTGCCGCAGCTGGGCAGCACTGGCATCGAAGCGGCTTTCGAAGGAATCAAACTGGGACCGGCTGATCACCCTGCGCTCCAGCAGTTCGCGATAGCGCTCCAGCTCGCTTCTGGCCAGCTTGTGATCTGCCTGGGCAGAGGCAAACTGGGCCCGTGCCGCATCCAGCTGCAAGCGCACATCGTCGGTATCCAGCTTGGCCAGACTGGTGCCCTTACTGACCCGGTCCCCCACATCCACTTGCCGCTGGCTGATCTTGCCTCCAATGCGGAATCCCAGCTGCGGTTCATAGCGCGCCCGGATTTCGCCCGGGAACACATCCTGCCCCACATTGGCCGATAACGGCTGGGTCACCAGCGCCGGACGGGGAATCTCGTTGTGGTTGGTGTCCCCATCGGAACACCCCTGCAGAGCCAGCAAACCGGCCAGCAGGCCAGGGAATACGGTGTTACGCAACATGTCAGTACCCTCGGTCACCGGTCATTGCCGGTATGCTATACTGGCGAGTATAGTAAGTTTGTTAAACTGAACCGTCCAGTATTGAAAATATGACCCAGACCGTCCCTGCAGCCAATCGCGGCCGCCCCAAAGACCCCGCCAAGCGCGCAGCCATCCTGGAAGCGGCGAAAACCCTGTTTCTTGCCGGGGGATTCAGCGGCACCAGCATGGATGCTGTCGCCAAAGAAGCCGGCGTCTCCAAACTCACCGTTTACAGTCACTTCAGCGACAAGGAGACCCTGTTCTCCGCCGCTATCGAAGCGAAATGCCAGAACATGTTGCCCATGCCGATTTTCGAGCTGGAATCCGGGCAACCGATCCGCACCACCCTGACCCGCATCGGGCTGGCGTTTCTGGACCTGATCCACACCCCGGAAGTTATTGAGCTTCAGCGCCTGATGGGCAGCCTGGCCACCCAGGACACGGCCATGTCTCAGCTGTTTTTCGAAGCCGGCCCGCAGCGTACGCTGACCGCCATGGAAAACCTGGTCCGTCATGCCAGCGATGCCGGCCTGCTGGACGTGCCCGATCCGCGTCAGGCCGCCAATAACTTTTTCAGTTTGCTGCAGGGCTGTGAGCACATGCGCGTCATGATCGGTTACTCCGAGCCCATGACCGCCTGCGAAGCCCAACCTCATGCCGAACAGGTCGTCGACATGTTCCTGCGCGCTTACGGCGCCCCCCCAGGTTCCAGCGCTTAACACTTCACTACAAAATTACCGGACACCTACCCCATATGGGGTAAGCTTTGCGTGCACGCACTCCCTAGAATGTAACGGTCGGCTCTGTTGTTTGTGTCGGCCCAACATTCTTTAAGGGAGCGAAATCATGAAATGGACGTTTGGCCTTGCCGCCCTGCTGCTACCGGCACTTACCCTGGCGGATTACTACTCATCCGTGGACGACGATACCTGCTGGGACGGAAAAACCAGCAGGAACAGCCCCTGCATGGTGGTCGATAATGATCGCTGGAGTCAGTATTCCGAAGGTCAGTTTATCGTTACCTATCGCAACGTCTGTGACCACCGTATCTATGCCCGATTCTGCAACGAGCGCAAAGACGGCACGGAAGACTGCGGTGCATCCGGGATCTCTCCCGGCAAAACCAAGAACTGGTCGACCTACCGCGCCAATGGTCGCTACTCTTATAAGTGGATTGGCGTTACCAAAGGCTCCATGGACTGGGTTTGCTCCGGTAAAGTGAACGGCTGGCACGACTAAAAAAAGGCCTGCAAAGCAGGCCTTTTTTGACTCTTCGGTTAGGGTTAGAACGATTTCCTTACCCCAATAGAAAAGTAATCGTACTCAATATCCGCATCTGTAGCACCGGCCTTCAGTTCGTGTGTCGCATCGACATATCCCAGCACCAGTTGCGGAGCTTCCGGCGCAAACGAAATGGCCACATCCAGCCCCAACAGCTCCGGATCTATGTCGACAGTCTGACTGCCTGCCTTGGTATCGGTACTACCCATGTTGTACCACAGGGCCGCTTCGATCATCTCGACGTTCACCCGGGCACCCACTTCCAGACCATAGCCTTCACCGGCCACATTGGTGTAAGTGGGGCGACTGAAACCCACGGCTCCATACACATCCAGCATGTCAGCAATGGGAAGATGCGCGCCCACCCCGATAAACGTCATGTCGTTGATCACGGCATTGTCTACGCCCAGAAAGGTGCCATCACTGTCATCGTAATCCAGCGCGTGGTGACGTCCCATGACCAGCATATAATCGCCAATCTCGAACGCCCCTTGCAGGGCAAAACCCTGCTCTACATCCAGGCTCTCACTGCTGAGCCCGGAGGATTTTAGTTGGGTATCACCAGACACCACATAGTCGAATTGCACGTAATTGTAGGAAGGCGCTTCCGCCATTACATGCTGGCCGGCAGCAGCAATCACCGTGGCCATCGCAACACGCATCGTTTTCTTGTTCATCATTTTCTCCCTGAATTGAAAAGACAGGCCAGTACTGCCTCAGGTCTGATTACACCCTTCCCTGACCCGGATTCAGAATTAATGCAATTGTCACAATTTCGCAATAGCGAACTAAAATAAACAACATAAATGCCCCTCACCGGTTTCAGTATTGGGGATGAGGTATCTTGCTGCGCTGCACAATACGGCTTTGCAACAGGCCACGTGCCCGCCGGGAGGCCCCAAGCCTCAGCCAGATTGCGGCCAGCAACCCAATGGCAACCGGATCATCGCCATTTGTTGCCATCGATTGTTGCACCACTCTCAACGCCTGCATGCAGCAATAGCGGTGGAATAGCGGCGTTGCATCGGCTTCCTTCAACAACACCATGACCCGCGCCCTTTCCTTTTTTTTCATGGCATGTTTCGCTCTTTCAACAGACTTTCCTGGCCGGTTTTACGCACCGAAGCAAAGCTGTACCAATCCAGTTTTCGCGTCACCAACATGACGCTGGCCAGTGCGGCAAACAACAGCATGGCCCCCATCAGCAAGGCGTAGTCTTCGGCCATCAGGATGCCGTAGATCAACCCCTGCACCAGCAGTAAACTTGCCGCAAACGACCACCCCGCCGCAAACGAACGCAGTACCGCCATAAGGTAAACCCCGATCAAGCCGCAACAGGCCAGCGCGGCGATCAGGTATGCCAACGCAAAATCGATGTGCTCACTCAACGCCACCAGCAACATGTAGAACATCGCCAACGACAACCCCACCAACAGGTACTGCATGGCATGCAGGGGATAACGACGCAGCACTTCAAAAAGAAAAAATGCGGCAAACGCCAGACCCACGATCAGAAAACTGTATTTCAGTGCCCGCTCACTGGAGAGTAAACCGGTAACCGGTTGCACCAGCCGAACCCGCAATGCCTGATCCGCATCGCCACAGGCCGCATCCCCCCGGGCGCAGTGAATGGCACTGGCCGCCGCCAGACTGTTGGTGCGCCATTGGCTGGTGAAGCCCTTGCTATTGATCTCACGCTCCACCGGCAACACCAGCCCTTCAAAGCTGGGGTGGGGCCAGTCGGAACGCAGTGCCATGCGGGTTTCCTTGGCCAGCGGTAACATGCCAAACGCCTGGGTGCCGTTCAGGTTCAGGCGAATCTTGACGGTAAACGCCCCTTGCAGGGTATCTGGCAGGCGTACCGCCATGGCGTTGCTGCCAACACCGCGAGGCAGTTGCTCCGTCTCCACCAGTGGCAACGGCACGTCGTTGACCATCACCTGCGGCCGCTCAACCAAGCCACGCAAATCACGAATCTGAAATAGCAGCAGAGGGGCATCGGATTTCACCACCTCTTCTGGCCGCTTTACCTCACGCCAGTCAGCGGGAAACACCGCTTCCAAATGCAACAGGCTGCGATACACCGGGACGCCGTAAATACCCCGATAGCGCATTTCGGATTGCAACTCGCCATCCAGAGACAGCGTGTCGGGAATCAGACTGTCCAACCGGGTCGCGTGCTTCAGCACCGCGCAGTGGCGACTTTCGCAACCCGGTTTTTCTTCCCACTCTTTCACAGTGCGTGAAGACACGATCAGTGGCCCACTGATCTGTTGCTCTCCACTGACCTGCCGGGCAATCTGCTCGGTGACACGATGAGCTTCATTGCCCCGCTCAGTAATCTTTCCCTGAATCATCATCAACGGTACCACCAGCACCAGCATCAGCCCGCCGATGGTCAGCATCTTCATTAGCAAATTAGGTCGCATAGCCCTTGCCCTCACAGTCAATATCAGAGGGCAGTCTGAGCGGCACACTTGAGGGTTATGTGGGGATTGTGTGGGGAAGGCTGCTGCACGCTAAAAGATACACAACCCCGACATCGCGCCGCGAGCGACGCTCCTACGGGGCGAGAATCAGGGTTACTGCCACGCCGGCGTCCGTGTTCTCCACGATGAGTTCACCGCCATGCAGTTGGACAATCTCCTGCACCATGGCCAGGCCAAGCCCGGAACTCTTTCCCTGACCCGGCGCGGGTAGCGAATAGAAACGTTCAGTGACGCGGGAGAGCGCGTAATCCGGAATCGCCGGCCCGCGGTTTTCAACGCAGAGCTGATGGCCATCGCCATGTACCCGTATCACGCTATTCGGCTCGGCAAAGCGCAGCGCATTGTCGAGCAGATTGAACAGGGCCAGCTGAAAGGTTTCGGGTTCCACGTTTATCACCTGATCCTCCACCGCCACCGACACCGATTTTTCGGCCAGCAGCGCATATCGGCTGGCCTGCCAGTCGGCGACCAGACTGGCTGCCGCCACCCGCGCACGTTGTGCCGGCAGGCTTTCCAGTTTTTCCAAACGTGCCATGGCCAGCAAGCGGTCCAGCAGATCACTGAGCCGCACGCTTTCATGCACCACATTTTCGGTGAACCGCTGCAGGGCCGGGTCGCGAACTTCATCGGCGAGGATTTCACCGGCACCACGAATGGCCGCCAGCGGGCTTTTCATTTCATGGGTAAGCAGAGTGACGTTGTCTTCCAGCCGGGCACGATCTTCCAGCCGCCGGCGCATGGCGGTGACCGATTCCGCCAGTGCCCGTATTTCATCCTTGCCCTTCAACTGTGGCGGCGCAACCCGTTCGCCGCTGGCCACCGCCTCGGCATAATGGCGCAAAAGGTTAACCCGACGACTCAACCAGAAAGCCAGCACGCCACCGAGCAGCAAACACAACAGAAGCACGCCACCGCCATAGATCAACAATGCGCGCTCCGCGCGGTCCACAAACGGTGACAGCGAACGGCCTGGCTTGCCAAGGCTGATCACACCGATCAGCTGCCCCTCATGACGAATCGGCGCCGCCACATACATGACCGAGGTCGAAGGATCGGCGGGATCAGTGCGAGTGGTGCGCGCACCGTAGCGCCCCTGCAAGGTCAGATACACATCATTCCAGAGGGAAAAATCCTGCCCTTCATCCCGGCCACGGGAATCGAATAACATGATGCCCTTCGGGTTAGTGATATAGACATGGGTATGAATCGCCACTTTCTTCATGCCCCAGATATCGGCATCCGGGGTACGGCCTGCGTACCGGTTCAGGGCCTCACGTAATTGCGGGGTGACCACCACCGCACCGTCTTTGGCTTCCACTGCGACCATTTCTGCCAGCAAGTTGGCGGCATCAACCAGAGTTTCTTCCGCAGACTGTCGCACCAGCGGTTTGACCCGGTCGAATACCAGGTCCAGCACAAACCAACCCAGCAACCCCAGGATCAAAAAGTAAAACAGCAGAATCCGCTGCCCGAGTTTCACGCTGACTCCAGGTAGTACCCCAGGCCCCGCCGGGTGGCCAGCAGGCTATCCGCCTGCAGGGGCCGAAGTTTGGCACGCAGTGTCTTGATATGGGTATCGACACTGCGTTCAAAACTGTCCTCGTCGCTATCACAGATATCCAGCAACTGTGCGCGACTGAAGACCTGGCCTGGGTGACGTAGCAGGGCCGCCAAAATCAAAAATTCGGAACGGGTTAACGATAACGGCTCGCCCTTGCAGAGAACACGGGCACCGGCTTCATCCAGTTGCCAGAGTGGTACGGCTGAGCGGGACCCGTTGCCCCCCTGACGCTTGAGAATGGCACGCACCCGTGCCACCACTTCACGGGGACTGAATGGCTTGGTGACGTAATCATCGCCGCCCAGCTCCAACCCGAGAATACGGTCTACCTCATCCTGGCGAGCCGTCAGGAACAGCACCGGAACCTCATTACTCTGGCGCAGCCGCTTGAGCACCTCAAAACCATTGATATCCGGCAAGCCCACATCCAGGATCACCAGGTCCACATTGTCACAGGCCAGACATGCCAGCGCCGCCTCGCCCAAGGCCACATGCGCCACCGAGAAATGCTCACGCTCCAACGCATAGATCAAGGGTTCGGCGATACGGGGTTCATCATCAACAATCAATATTCGGGCCACGGGCGCACATCCTGGTCGGTCACATCGGCATGATAGCAGGAAGCCTTTGAAAAACGCCCTCCCCCTGTGGCGCTATCACTCCCGCGTCACCACGTTCATTGCGAAAATGCGCTGTACATCATCATGCTGCTCCACGACCAGGGTGATCTGGTTGTCTCGCTTCAGGGTACTCCGGAACAGCGCATAGCGTTCCTGTTGCTCAAGCGTGACTTCCCATCGCTGCCGGCCACTTTCCTGGCTCACCTGTTTCACGACCGGCCGGGAAAATTCAAACGCATGCTCTGTCGAAAACAACCATAACGCCCGCTGCTGCTGCAAGAATTCATCCCGACTCAGCGACACCGTAACGGGATCTTCATCCGCCATCAGCAGGGTTACCTCAACACTCAGCTTTTCAGACAGCACCGCCTCCAGTTTGGCGCTGCTCTGCTGCCGCAATGCATTTTCATATTGCACGATCAGAGACCCAGGCCCATCGGCATACACACTGACAGAGAGACTGCATAAAACCAGAATCCACCATCGCATTGTTCTTCTCATCACCAGAGACTCCCGTTGCCGCATTCCGCCCGGACGGGGTCCACCTTGCAGCGCACCTTTTTCATCCATGTCATCATTTCCGTGTCATAGACGCCCGCGTCTATCAGGAACAGACGCGCGTCATTCATCATCTCGACATAGCGTTCCTGGTCCTTGTCCGGTGGCGGGTAGAAGAACAGCAGCTCATCCTCTGCTGCACGCACGACCTCCATAGCCTGCTCAAACTGGTCTGCAAAGTAGCGACGCGAACGCGCCATGAATTCGTCAGAAAAACGCTCATGGCGCAGCACTAACTGTAGAGTGAGCTGTACTGTGGCCATCTTCACGACCATGCCTTTCACCCCCACCCCGCGATACAGCTCCAGCGGGCGATAGGCCACCGCAGGGGCAGCGATCACATCCACCACCCCGTTATTGAATTTCGAGGAAAAGTTGCTGATATCCGACAGCTCCGGCCTCACACCGATGCGCTCGGCCATCAGGGATTGAGCCCGGTCATTATCAAACACTGCCATGGTGTGGCCGGCCATCTTCTCCACACTGTTGATGGTGCGATCGTTAATGAAGAGATAGGCCGCACCCAGCGGAAGGATGCCCGCGGTTTCATAGGTGCCATGGCGCAGGCTTGCCGCCAGCTTTGGGTGTGCCAGCAATTCGATCAGCGCCTGTAGCGCCACGTAGGAATCCAGCCCACCGATGGCATCGACACTGCCGGAGAAGGGCACAAACTGGCGAGCTCGGATGCCCGTCATCATCAGCCCATCGCAAAAGCCGGCCTTGAAATCCTCGGCCGCAACGCGCTCATCGGTGAAAACCCGGAGTGTGATTGGCGTACCCCAGCTGGCAGCGGCGATGCGGTAATCCTGCATCTGCTCCCATAGCTCACCCTGGGCGCCAATCAGACTGAAAACACACAGGGTATTGGCGGATGCCCGCGACGATACCGCCGCACAGCATCATGGCTATCGCCAGCAGCGAGGCCAGACGTTTTATTATTATCATGGTTGTCCCTTTCAAGCAGTGTCTTCAAGCAGAAGCGGTCTGCCAGAAAGGAGACAAACCGGACCCATGCATCCTACTCTACCGGGGTACGCCTGCAACACTAACCTGCTTGCCGGGCTCCGAGCTTGAGGGCGTCCAGCAAATCCCGCCCGGCACTGTGCAGCTCACGGATGTCCTTGAGGAAAAAAGTTTTCTTCGCTTCGGTCTGCACCACCAGCACCCCGTAGAGGATGCTGTCATATTCGAGCGGGATGCCCAGATAGCTCTGGAAGTGCTCTTCATCAGAACCGGGGATGTGATAGTAATCCGCATGGTTGCGAATCTCGCGAGCCACCACCGGGCTGCGGGAGCGCGCCACCTTGCCGGTCAAACCCTGCCGCCAGGAAAGCACCGCGCCCAGCGCCTTCTGGTTCAAGCCGCTGGTCGCCACGATCTCCAGCGTCTCGTTAACAATATCGGCCTGATAGAGGCTGCATACCTGCACATTCAGCCGATTCTTGACCGCGTCGACGCGGGCCTGCATGAAATCCGGGGGTAAAGGCACGTTGATTCCTGTATTTGGGGAAAGCCTGGTGCTTTTGTCGTAGTGAGGACATTCAAGTTTCATGCCCATCCGCCGAATGCGACCGCGCAACGGGGCATCGGCAGCCGAGCCAAGCTTGGTTTACACTGTACGCCTGTTTGTCCGGAGCACCCAGCGTGGCCAAGAAAGCAAAGACCGACGCCGAAATCGCCGCCTTTCGCGAATCGGTTTGTGACGCGGCAACCCGCCTGTTTATTGAGCGCGGGCCTCAGAACGTAACCATGCGGCAGATTGCCAGTGAGCTGGGCGTCAGCCCGATGACCCCCTATCGCTATTTTAAGGACAAGGACGAAATCCTGGCCGCCGTGAGGGCGGCGGCCTTCAACCGTTTCTCGGAAGGCCTGGAGGCCGCCGTGGCCAATGCCCCGGATGCTCGCAGCATGGGCCGTTCGGTAGGGGATGCCTACGTGGACTTTGCCACTCGCTATCCCGCCGCCTACCAACTGATCTTCACGCTGAACCAGCCCAATGAAGAGCGCTACCCGGAACTGCGGGCCGCCAACGCCCGCGCCCAGGAAAACATGGTCGATTATGTCCGCCGCATGATCGCCGCCGGCCTGCTGGAAGGCGATGCCCAGCTGATCGGCTACATGTTCTGGGCCACGCTGCACGGCATTGTGGTACTGGACCTGGGCAGCGGCCTGCGCGGCATGGATGGCCACACCCTTCGCGAGAAAATCATGCGCACCCTTTACGCAGGCATGAAAGTGCACCCTCCCCGTCTCGACGACTAGTTTCACGCCGCGCAGACAAACGGGACTTGACCGCACAAAAATATACGGTGTAAATTTTACTGGTATTCCATTATGCCCCGCCTGTATACCCGGGGCCTTTTTTTGAGAGGACCTCCGCATGTCATTGCCAGAATCCATTCGCTCTCGTCTCCGCGTGCCGGTGATGGGCTCCCCCCTGTTCATCATTTCCAACCCGGATCTGGTGCTGGCTCAGTGCAAAGCCGGAATCATCGGCTCTTTCCCGTCGCTGAACGCCCGCCCGCTGTCCCAGCTGGATGAGTGGCTGCACCGCATTACCGAAGAGCTGGCTGCCTGGGATCGCGACCATCCGGATCAACCGTCCGCCCCGTTCGCGGTCAACCAGATTGTGCATCGCTCCAACGACCGTCTCGAAAAAGACCTGGAGTTGTGTGCCAAGTACAAGGTGCCCATGGTAATCACCTCCCTGGGCGCCCGCGAAGAAGTCAACCAGGCGGTCCACGGCTGGGGCGGTATCGTCATGCACGATGTGATTAACAACCGCTTTGGCCGCAAGGCCATTGAGAAAGGCGCCGATGGCCTGATCGCCGTGGCTGCAGGTGCCGGTGGTCACGCAGGCACCCAGTCACCCTTCGCGCTGATCCAGGAACTGCGCGAGTGGTTCGACGGCCCGCTGGCCCTGTCCGGTTCCATCGCCAACGGCCGCGCCGTTCTTGCCGCCCAGGCCATGGGCGCGGATCTCGCCTACATCGGCTCCATGTTCATTGCCACCGAAGAAGCCAACGCAGACCAGGCCTACAAGCAGATGATCGTGGACAGCAGCGCCGAAGATATCGTCTACAGCAACCTGTTCACCGGAGTGCACGGCAACTACCTGGCCCCGTCCATCATCAATGCTGGCATGGACCCGACCAACCTGCCGGAAAGTGACCCGTCTGCCATGAACTTCGGTTCCGGTGGCAACAGCGACAAAAAGGCATGGAAAGATATCTGGGGCTGTGGCCAGGGTATCGGCGCGGTGGAAAGCATCGGCAGCGCCGGCGATGCCGTTGCCCGTCTTGCCGAAGAATACGCACAGGCCAAGCAGGCTCTGCTGGGCTAACCGGAGGCAATATGAACGGACTAAACGCCTGGCATGACGTGGTCAAAAGCAAAAGCAGTGACCAGCTTCAACAGCTGGTCGCTGACGACGCCGTGTTCCATTCCCCGCTGGTGCATACCCCCCAGGCCGGCAAGCCACTCACCGTTGCCTACCTGACGGCAGCCATGCACGTGCTGGCTAACGACAGTTTCCACTACGTGCGGGAAGTGAGCGAAGGCTCGCACTCCATTCTGGAATTCGCCCTCGAGCTGGAGGGTATCGCCGTGAACGGTGTCGACATGATCACCTGGAACGACGAGGGAAAAATCATCGACTTCAAAGTGATGATTCGTCCCTACAAGGCCATCGAAACCGTGCGGACGCGCATGGCGGCCATGCTGGAAAAACTGAAGTAACAGCGAGGGCGGCCTGCAGGCCGCCTTCTGTTATTGTGGTGACCAGTTCGGCATGTACTGATGAAATGCTTCTGTCGCTGCCGCGACAGTCACCGCCACAAACACCCCACTGAACATGATCCCCACTGTGGCGGTTGCCAGTGCCAGCAATTTGCTGCGACGGCTGGCGGGCCGAAAGTCACCATAGCCCACTGTCAGCGCAGTGATGAATGAGCGGTAAAACGCATCGAAACGGCTCCACCCTTCACGCCGCCCCACCCATTGCCCCAGCAGTACAATCAGCAGAAAGAAAAACGCCAGCAACGGTGCCCCCAAGGCCAACGCCTTGAGAAAAAATTTCAGAAACAGCAGCGTGAATTCCATTTTAGTTCCTCACGTCCCCATGGCATCCATTTTTTCGTCTCGCGAAGGTGTGGTTCGCTATGCGAGCATGGTTATTCGCTTCGCTCACCCATTCGGGGCCGCACTGCGTGCGTTACTCCGCTGCGCTACGCTCCTACGAAGTGCCCGGGTTATTTATTGGCGCCGAACTCAACGATCTGGAAGGCGTTTCCATCCTTCCAAAAAAACCGGGGACTATTTTGGGTTTGTCCTTCCAAACCAGCGTAGCTGTTAGCTGTTAGCTGACTACTGACTGAAACTCACCCGACAAAACCAGCTCTTCAGGTAGGACGTCTCCGGGATCGCCGGGTGTACCGGATGGTCTGGCCCCTGGCCTTCATAGCCAATAATCTGAACGCTGCGATCAATATGACGGGCACTGGACTGGATCACGTCCAGCAGGCGGTTGGCAGGCATGTGCATGGAGCACGACGCCGACACCAGATAGCCTCCCGGTTTCACCAACCGCATGGCCAACTCGTTAATCGCGTGGTACCCGGCCAGCCCGTTCTTGAAATCTTTTTTGCGCTTCACAAACGCCGGCGGGTCGAGGATGACCAGATCGTATTTTTCGCCGTCGGCAATCAGTTGTTTCATGGCGGCGAAGGCATCACCCTGAATGGAGCCCACCTTGTCGCCAACCCCGTTCTGCTCCGCATTGCGATGAACATACTCAATGGCGGTCTCGGAGGCATCCACACAAGTAACCGACTCTGCACCGGCAAGCGCGGCCTGCACCCCCCAACCACCACAGTAGGAGAACACGTCCAGTACACGGGCACCTTTGGCCAACGGCGCCACTTTCTGACGTGCCGTGCGGTGGTCATAAAACCAGCCTGTCTTTTGTCCTTCCGCCAGTGGCGCAGTAAAGTGCGCCCCGTTTTCGATCAGGGACACTTCCTCGAGCAACCCCCCTTTCAACGCCTTGGTGTAGCGCTCCATCCCTTCAATTTCTCGGGCAGCGGCTTCGTTCTTGGCAATGATATGAGAGGGACTCAACACCGCATCGAGAGCACTGACGATAATGTCCAGGTGAGCCTCCATGGCGCCAGACCCTGTCTGCACCACCAGCACATCGTTAAAACGATCCACCACCAACCCAGGCAGCCCATCGGCCTCACCATAGACCAGCCGGTAGCAGGGGTCGCTGAACAACGTCTCGCGCAGGGCCAGGGCCTGCTCGATGCGCTTCTTGAAAAAGCTGCGGGAAAGCTCCTGTTTCACATCACGACTGTAGACACGGGCGGCAATCAACGAATGAGGGCTGAGCAACGCACGCCCCAGCGGCTTGCCGCGGCTGTCTTCCACCACACAGGCAGCGCCGGCGGGCAACTCTTTCAAGGGTGTCTGGCGGGTGTCGATCTCGTTGGCATAGATCCACAAGTGGCCGGCCTTGAGACGGCGTTCTTCGTTCTTACGCAGGCGGATAACAGGGGTGGCTTCAGTCATGGTGTCAACAAACGGCTGGCGGGAAAGGACGCATGATAGCACAGGGGGGAATTGCACAGGGGCGATGATGTCTGGTGGCGGGAGCGGCGGCTCCACCGCGCAACAGCCCGGATGACGGGAATCGCGGTCGAACGACCGCTCCCACCGTTATGGGTATGCCCGTGTGAGAGTGCTTGCACGCGAAATGCCTTGTCAGCGCCGAGAGAGGCTTCGTTTGCAAGCAAACTCCCACAACAGGACTGACAATCCCCTCCGCCCAATTCTGGGCCTGCCAACTTTCCCGCTACTCCGTGACAAACCCCCAAAAGGTTCTTCGCGGATTTGAGGGAAGGCCCAATGGACCTCCCTGCTTGCAGTAGGAGCGTCGCTCGCGGCGCGATTCCGAGCCCGGATCAACAGCGCCTTCATCACAGATCACACTGAGCTCACAGAGAAAAGCCCGCAAGGCGGCCGCAGGGTGAGCGCAGCGAATAACCGACGCGCCTACGTGATGGTCTTTGCTGTGAGCCATTCCCCCAAATCCGTCATAAACAAAAAAGCCCCGGCCAGATGGCCGGGGCTTTCATGTTGCGTGACGCGTGTTGCTTGTTGCGTCCGGTACTTAACCCTTCACGAATTCCGGGTAGGCTTCCATACCGCAGTCTGCGATATCCATGCCTTCGTACTCTTCCTCTTCGCTGACACGGATGCCCATGACCGCTTTCAGGATGCCCCACACGACCAGGCTGGCAACGAATACCCAGATGAAGATGGTAGCAGCACCGATCAGCTGACCAGAGAAGCTCACATCACCGTTGGTTACCGGTACCAGCATCAGGCCCAGGAAACCCACCACACCGTGTACGGAGATTGCACCTACCGGATCGTCGATCTTCAGCTTGTCCAGAGTCAGGATGCTGAAGACTACCAGCACACCACCCAGGGCACCGAACAGAGTCGCTTGCAGCGCGCTCGGGGTAGACGGCTCGGCAGTGATCGCAACCAGACCGGCCAGAGCACCGTTCAGCAGCATGGTCAGGTCAGCCTTGCCGAACAGGATGCGGGCAACGATCAGGGCGGCGATAGCACCACCGGCAGCAGCGGTGTTGGTGTTCAGGAATACCATGGCCACAGAGTGTGCGTTGGCAGCATCACCCAGCTTCAGTACAGAACCACCGTTGAAGCCGAACCAGCCCATCCACAGGATGAAGGTACCCAGAGCGGCCAGCGGCAGGTTGGAACCCGGAATCGCGTGAACTTCACCGTTCGGGCCGTACTTGCCTTTACGAGCACCCAGCAGCAGAACACCGGCCAGGGCAGCAGCAGCACCCGCCATGTGAACGATGCCGGAACCCGCGAAGTCAGAGAAGCCCAGGTCGCCCAGGTTGTACATGCCGAAGACTGCAGCACCACCCCAGGTCCAGGAACCTTCCAGCGGGTAGATCACGCCAGTCATGACAACAGCGAAGATCAGGAAAGCCCACAGCTTCATGCGCTCTGCTACCGCACCAGACACGATGGACATGGCAGTCGCCACGAACACGACCTGGAAGAAGAAGTCAGAAGCACCAGAGTAAACGGAGTCACCGTCGAAACCGTTCTCGGCAGAGGCGCTCAGTACGCCAGCCAGATCGAAGTCGGCGATGCCGCTCAGGAAGATATCACCGCCGTACATGATGGCGTAACCGCACACCAGGTACATGATGCAGCTAATGGCAAACAGTGCCACGTTCTTGGTGAGAATTTCGGTGGTGTTCTTGGCACGCACCAGACCGGCTTCCAGCATGGCAAAGCCAGCAGCCATCCACATTACCAATGCGCCACACACCAGAAAATAAAAGGTGTCCATGGCGTACTGAAGTTCAAAGATTTGATTTTCCACAATGCAACCCTCCGGAAATGGAAGCGTGTTTTTCAAGCCCTGGCATGGGTCGGTTCAAAACACGGTAAAACTTAAATCGCGTCTTCGCCGGTTTCACCGGTACGGATACGAATGGCCTGCTCAAGGGAGGTAACGAAGATCTTGCCGTCACCAATCTTGCC
>NZ_AQOQ01000034.1:0-38316 GCF_002888555.1 Alcanivorax sp. MD8A
CTCCATCTACCACTTAATCCGGATACCCAAAATAAGTAGCTATTGTTAAATACTATTCCATCTCTACAGAAAAAAAAGTCATCCATAGAGTGTGCCATAGACTCTGATTACATATTCGATCTACCCGATAGCTGGGCATTCACAACTTGGGGAAGGGTTTCTGAATGGATAACCTATGGTTTTACAAAGCCAATGCCGAAATCGGATTCCGGAATAAAATTACTAACAGCTAAAGATATTCAGCACTTTCAAGTGAAAATCGATGATGCAGGTTTGACAACCTACGATGCATTTAAAAGCCTTTCGGACAAAGATAGACCTATAAAAGGTGATTTGTTAATAACTAAAGATGGCAGTATTGGCAGGGCTGCATTAGTAAGAACTGAGGAAAAATTCTGCATCAATCAGAGCGTTGCTGTTTGCTGGTTGCGATCAACCAAAATGAACAAAGACTACCTTGAATATTTAGCAAACAGTGAATTTACACAGAAATTTGTTAAAGACAAAGCTCAGGGAATGGCAATCCAGCACCTATCTATTATTGATTATGCAAAATGTCCGCTTCCCGTTCCGCCAAAGGAAGAGCAGAACGAAATCGTCCGCCGCGTGGAAGAACTCTTTGCCTTCGCCGATACCATCGAACAGAAAGCTGCTGCGGCACTGGACCGGGTGGATAACCTCACTCAGTCGATATTGGCCAAAGCCTTCCGGGGTGAACTGACCGCCGACTGGCGTGCTGCCAACCCGGATTTAATCAGTGGGGAAAACTCCGCTGAAGCCTTGCTGGCGAAGATTCAGACTGAGCGCGAGGCGTTAAAGAAGCAGCCTAAGAAGCAAGCTGCGGCAAGGAAAAAAGCCTGATGCGGTTACTGTCGTTGACGCTAAGCGGTCAATATAAAGGCCTGAAGGACCAGACCTTTAACTTTGAATCAGCCCAAGGCAACATCGTTGCCTTTATCGGCTTGAATGGGGCTGGCAAGTCCCGAACAGGCTGTTCTATCGTGGGGGGATTACCCCTCGACGTATCCAGCTTAAACCGAACCACGAAGCCGCAGCGAGTTGAATACAACGGACGCTGAACTCAGACTCATCGCCAGGGCTGCAAACATGGGTGATAGAAGCAACCCGGCAAACGGGTACAGGACGCCAGCAGCCAGTGGAACGCCTAACGCATTATAAATGAACGCAAAACCAAGGTTCTGCTTCATATTGAGAACAGTCTTGTTTGACAGGTCCCGGGCAATCGAGATACCCCGCAGGTCTCCTTTTACCAAGGTGATTTGCGCACTGTTCATCGCTACGTCCGTCCCGGTTCCCATAGCGATACCGACATTCGCCTTGGCCAGTGCCGGGGCATCGTTGATGCCGTCGCCCGCCATCGCAACGATGCAACCTTCTGATTGAAGCTTATCAACCAGATTCAGCTTGTCGGCCGGTTTCACTTCGCCATGAACTTCGTCTATGCCTAGTTGTTCGGCGACCGCTTTTGCCGTTGAAATACCGTCACCAGTAGCCATGATGACCCTGATTCCCGCGGCCTTGAGCGCCTGTACCGCTTCAGGGGTGCTCTGTTTGATGGGGTCGGAAACGGCGAGTAGGCCGACCAGTGTGCCGTCAACCGCCAGGTACATCACACTCGCACCCTTTGTCCTCCATCCCTCAGCGGTGGCAGCCAGGCCATCAACATTGACGTTATCCTGCTGCATGAACGCAGTGTTGCCCAACAGCAGTGTTTTGCCTTCAACCTTGCCCCGTACGCCTATGCCGCTACCCGAGTCAAAGTCGTCCACTGGGCTGAGCACCAAATTACGTTCGCGCGCAGCGCTGACAATAGCGTCAGCCAAAGGATGCTCGCTGCCTTGATCGAGGCTGGCAGCCAGGCGCAAGATTTCATCGGCGTCCAACTCGCCAGCGGAAACAGCCTGATCGAATGCTGGTCGGCCTTCTGTCAAGGTGCCGGTCTTGTCTACGATGAGCGTATCGACTTTGCGCAGATTTTCTATTGCTGCTGCATCACGAAACAGAACACCCTTGGTTGCGCCTCGTCCGGTAGCAACCATGACTGACATGGGCGTTGCGAGCCCCAGCGCACAAGGGCAAGCGATGATCAGAACAGCGACCGCATTGATCAGGCCATAGACCCAGCTTGGCTGCGGGCCGAACATGCCCCACACGACCAAGGTGAGGATGGCGATGGCTACCACCGCCATGACAAAGTAACCCGCCACCAAATCAGCCATCCGTTGCATCGGCGCCCGAGAGCGTTGGGCCTGAGCCACCAACTGGACAATTTGTGACAACACAGTGGCCGAGCCGACTTTCTCCGCCCGGATCACAAGTGCACCAGAGGTGTTCATCGTTGCCCCTATGACCTTGTCACCCGGGCGCTTGCTGATGGGTAACGATTCACCAGTCAACATGGATTCATCGAGAGAACTTGCACCCTCTTCAACAATGCCATCGACAGGAACTTTCTCACCGGGACGTACGCGTAAACGATCACCTTCATGCACATGCGTCAGCGGTACATCTTCTTCTGTTCCGTCTGCATTGATACGGCGGGCCGTCTTGGGCGCCAGACCGAGCAATGACCGGACGGCAGCGGATGTCTGGGAACGCGCGCGAAGCTCCAGCATCTGACCAAACAGCGTAAGGGAAATGATCACCACTGCGGCTTCGAAATAAACCGCCACACGCCCCATGGACATGAATGTTTCCGGAAATATACCGGGAGCTACGGTTGCCAGCGTGCTGTAGACGAAGGCGGCACCGGTACCCAAGCCGATCAGCGTCCACATGTTGGGACTGCGGTTGACCACTGATTGCCAACCCCGTACGAAGAACGGCTGTCCGGCCCACAGCACCACGGGAAGCGACAGTACAAGCTCTATCCACGTTTGCGTCGCCATCTCGAACCAGCCAAGCTGTGGCCCAAACATGGCAAGCACCGTGACAATGACGGTAAAAGGCAATGTCCACCAGAATCGCCTGGAAAAATCGTCCAGCTCGGGATTGTCATCTTCCAGACTGGGCATCAGGGGTTCAAGTGCCATGCCGCATTTAGGGCAGGTTCCGGGGTTGTCCTGACGTATTTCCGGATGCATCGGGCACGTATAAATTGTGCCTTTGACCGCTTCCGAGGGAGGTGGCGAGGTTGGTGAAAGAAACTTCTCAGGGTCATGCTGGAATCTATTCATGCATTTGGTGCTGCAGAAGTAGTAAGTTTTACCCGCATGCTCAACATGCTGGGCAGAGTCTGCCGTTACACCCATGCCGCAGACCGGGTCTGTAAGCCCTGAGCCCGTGTGGGAGGGTGTATGGTGATGACAATGAGACTCAGAATTATCGTGAACCATGGATAAGCACCTTTTCAAATAAGCAGGCAGCTTGCGCCGCGTTTTTTGCGGCTTCTTAAAGGAGGAGATTACATGAATCATGATGCCATAAACTTATTAGTTAAAGGGGTAAGCGGATTAAATGGTTGATCTTACCTTTGCATGAGAGTGAGACAGACCGGCATCTCATTGGATTATCTGGTTGATGCTTCACCTACTGCTGGTGCATGTTTCCTTCGCTAATTCCAGCAAGAACCCCACACGCCTCAACTTCCCGGTCATCGTTGCAACTCGCTCTCAGTGAAACGAGTTGTTTCTCAAGCGCTTGCAGAGCGGTTATCTGCGACCGCACATGAGAGATGTGATCATCGAGCAAGGTGTTGACGGCGGTACAAGGGTGATGAGGGTCGTCCTGATAGCTCTGTAGTTCGTGAATCTCAGCCAGTGACAGGCCCAGGATTCTGCAGCGACGGATGAAGGCCAGCCCCTCACCATGCTTCTCGGTATAGACACGGTAACCGTTGTCCTGCCGATCAGGCGGCGGCAACAAGCCCTGCTGTTCATAGAAGCGGATCGTCTGTGTTTAGACCCCTACCAACTGCGCCAACTGACCAATGCGCATCAGCCTCCTCCCCAACGGATTCTTTACTCTATTGACCTTATAGTAGCTTTATAGTTTTAAATGGTACCACAACATTGTTCAAGTGGAGTCGTATCATGAGCAAATCCTGTGGTGGCGCCTGTGGCGGTGATGCAACGTCCGCAGCGGATACCGATATACAGGCCTCCTCCGAGGCGCCAGGGAGATGGGTCAGTGTTTATGCCGTGCCGAAGATGGACTGTCCATCAGAAGAGCGAATGATTCGCCTAGCCCTGAACGGCTTTGAGGAGATTCGGGCGCTGTCCTTCGACTTGTCGAACCGCCGGCTGAAGGTCGTGCATGACGGCGAGGTCGAGCCCGTCACCTCGAAACTGAAGACCTTGGGGCTAGGCGCCTCGCTTCAGGAAACCGTCGCTGCAAATCCGGAGACCATCAAGGCCGCCGAGTTTTCGGCAGCTTCTGCTAAGCAAGAATCCGGGACCCTGCGCTGGTTGCTCGGCATCAATGCACTTCTGTTCGTGGTGGAAATGACTGCCGGTCTGATCGCCCAGTCCACCGGCCTGATTGGAGAATCCCTGGACAATTTTGCCGATGCGGCGGTGTACGGGCTTGCCCTTTATGCGGTTGGACATAGCGTGAAAATGCAGGTACGTGCCGCGCATCTTGCTGGTGTACTGCAACTGATCTTGGCTGTGGGCGTGCTCGTAGAGGTGGTGAGACGCTTTGTATTCGGTAGTGAGCCTGAATCGCTGGTGATGATGGCTATCGCATTCGTCGCATTGATTGCCAATACCAGTTGTCTGCTGCTCATATCCAAACATCGGGAAGGCGGGGCGCACATGAAGGCAAGCTGGATATTCTCGGCCAACGACGTGGTGATCAACCTGGGGGTCATCACCGCCGGCGCCCTGGTCGCGTGGACCGGTTCCAATTATCCGGATCTGATTATCGGCACCATCGCGGGGGGCATTGTACTTAACGGTGCCAGACGCATTTTGGCGTTGAAGGGTTAAATAATGCTCATTATTGGCAAAAAGCTCTCGCCGTATGCCCTGTTGTCCATATCGGGCCTGCTGGCAGCGTCTGATCAGGCTGTAAAGTGGCTGGTGCAGCAATCAATGGCCTATGGCGAGTCTATTTCAGTGACCCCGTTCTTTAACTGGGTGCACGTATGGAACACCGGTGCCGCATTCAGTCTTTTTGCGAATGGTGGAGGCTGGCAGCGCTACTTTTTTATCGGGATCGCGGTGGCGGTCTCGATTTTTCTGATCAAGCTGATCCTTGAAAATCGTCATAAAGGAGAAGCCATCGCTTACAGTCTTATCCTCGGTGGCGCCATGGGCAACCTGATTGACCGGGTCTTTCGCGGCTATGTTGTGGATTCCTTTGATTTCTATTGGCGAGACTGGCATTGGCCGGCCTTCAACCTGGCTGATATTGCAATTGTCCTCGGTGCCTTACTTTTCGTTTCCAGCAGCTTGTTGGGTAAAAAAGCAAACACCAATGCCGAGCCGGATGGATCTGACTGACACCTACGCCTATACAACACCATGACCGAACTTCCCGACAACATCCTTCACCTGCCGCAATACCAAGTACTGGGCTGCAAATCAACCGACGACGAAATGCACTTCCAGGTGGACGTGCCCGATCCCATCGCCTGCGAGGAATGCGGCGTGCAGGGTGAGTTCGTACGGTTCGGCAAGCGTGACGTTCCCTATCGTGATCTGCCCATCCACGGCAAGCGGGTCACTCTCTGGGTGGTCCGCCGCCGATACACCTGCCGGGCCTGCAAGACAACATTCAGGCCCCAGCTACCGGAGATGGTGGACGGATTCCGTATGACACTGCGGCTGCATGAGTACGTGGAGAAGGAATCCTTCAACCACCCCTACACCTTTGTGGCGGCACAGACCGGCCTGGACGAGAAGACGGTGCGCGACATCTTCAACGCCCGCGCCGAGTTCCTGGGGCGCTGGCACCGCTTCGAGACGCCCGCATCCTGGGCATTGACGAGCTATACCTGAACAAGCGCTACCGCTGCATTCTGACCAACATTGAGGAGCGAACCCTGCTCGACCTGCTGGCCACCCGCCGCCAGGACGTGGTGACCAACAGACGCCTAGTTATACTCGGTACCCATAACCCGGGTCAGAATTGGATGGAAACCCTGGGTCAGTTTTGGATGGCAATCAACATGGGGGGCATGCTCAGTGCTTTGGTATTGACATTGTTGGTATTGCCGGCGGTTTATTTGCTTTGGAAGCAGGGCAAGGTAGATGAATAGCTGGACGAAGAACTTACAAGGCCATTACAGCAATGTAATGAACGAGTCACCTTACCGTCAGGTACCCAGCCCTAGGATAGGCCGGATGTTTTCCTATGATCGGCACTTTGCTTTTTTTCATACGTAAGCTGGCGGACAGACAATTGATCGGTACCGACCGAGACAAATACAGCCAGATTCAGGGTGATTGAAATATTGAAAATCAAAAGTGGAAGACTGTTAAAAATTGCTTGACCTGTGTCTTGGACACAGGTGTAAGGTGACAAAAAGCCGGACAAATTCTTTGGATTTTCTCTCGGGTTTAGAACTGATGATTGACTCATATTAAGGCAAGGAACAGATCTTCGGGGTTAATCTGAATCCTGCGATAGTCAGACTGAGCTGCGAGGAGGGCTGTGTGAAAGTTATCGAAATGGCCAGGCGTTTAGGGGTTACGGCCGATACCGTGCGGTTTTATACCCGGATCAAGATTCTGAAACCGGGTAAGAACAAAGCCAATGGATATCGGGAATACAGCGAAAAGGATTACAACCGCTTGCGATTCGTGCTGAGTGCACGGCAACTGGGCTTTTCCGTTGAGGATATTCAGGAAATTTTGAACCACGCGGATAAGAAGAAATCGCCTTGCCCGACGGTGCGCAGCTTGATTGACCAACGCCTGAATGAAACTGAACAACGGTTCGCGGAGACTCTGCAACTGCGGGAACGCATGCAGCAGGCCGTGGTTGAGTGGAGCCAAAAGCCAGATAAGGTGCCGACTGGCCATATGATCTGTCACCTGATTGAAGAGTTTGCCCAGTAAATCAACATAGAGAATTTGCCATGAATACACAGAAATTCGAGAGCCCTACTCATCACCGGGGCGGCTGCTGTTGCGCCAGCAAGTCATCCACTGCAGCTAACACTCGGAGCAGTGTTGACTCAGATAGCGATATCCCGCTGCAGCGGCTACAGGTGCAGGGCGCAACGTGCGGTGGTTGTGTAAGAAGCATTGAGCAAACGCTACGCTCTGTTTCCGGCGTAAGCGATGCGTGTATGGATCTGGCGACGGGTGTCGCTTCGGTCGTTGGCATGGTCGAGTCTAACGCTCTGATAGAGGCGTTGGATCGAGCGGGTTTTCCTTCGACCCAAATCAATTAGTTTATGGCTGATGGTTGGAGTAATTAGCAGTTGGTAAGCCTAAGCATGTTACAGGCGTGAAATCTGGTTTGTTAGCTGCTTAATAAATTGAAAAGAGATTACCCCTTCCGTAAAAAATGGTCTGAAAATTGGAGAAATACATGGATCACCCGACAACTTCTCCTTCGTCGAAATCAGTCAACAGCCCGAAGAGCAAGTCCGTTCAACTGATAGTGCCTGGCATGGGGAGTAACCACTGCGCTGGTCTGATCACCACTTCGGTTGAGCGGCTGCCGGGTATCATCAACCTCACCACTAATATCGCCAATCACCGTGTCGAGGTTGAATTCGACGCCAACCTGACCAGCGACAACCAGATCCGAGGCGCCATTGAAAAAGCTGGCTACGACGTGGCCAGCACGACATCTGCAACACCGGAGACCGGAGGTGAGGCCAGTCTCACTGTCCCCGGCATGGGCAGCGATCATTGTGCCGGACTGGTCTCCAGCTCCATCAAGCGTCTCGCCGGCATCACTGACATTTCCACCAACATTGCCAATCACAAGGTGACGGTTCGTTTTGATGTGGCAACGGTGGATGCGGAAAGAATCAAAGTCGCCATTGAGAAGGCGGGATACGAAGTGGCAGGCGTCAGCGAAAACCGGGCGCAAGCGGACACGGAAGCGGATGAAGCCGTCGAGGAACGCTACCTCGACCAGGCATGGAAACGCCTGTGGTTCGCTGCCATACCCACGACCCTGATCATGGTCCTGATGATGATCCACATGTTCTGGATCCCGGTGCCAGGCTATCTGATTCTGGTTGCGCTGCTCGCCTTTCCCGTTGTGTTCCTTCAAGGTGGTTGGGCTACTCACCGCTCGTCCTGGCGTTCCCTCACCAACCGTACCGCGAACATGGACGTGCTGATTTCCATGGGCAGCCTGCCCCCGTATTTAATCGGCCTTGTGGGTTTCGTCTACCCGATGACTTCCTTTATCGAGATGGCAGCCACCATCATGACCTTCCATATGCTCGGCCGCTATCTGGAAACCCGGGCCAAGGGGCGGGCCTCACAGGCGATTAAAAAGCTGCTCAAGCTGGGCGCCAAATCCGCCTCGGTGTTGCGGGACGGGCAGGAAATTGACGTACCGGTGGCTGAGCTCCGGGTGGGAGACATCATGGTGGTCCGGCCCGGCGCCAAGGTGCCCACCGACGGCGAAATCGTCGAGGGCAATAGTCATCTTGATGAGTCCATCGCTACAGGCGAATCTGTCCCAGTCGAAAAAGGACCAGGAGACACAGTTATTGGTGCCACGATCAATAAAGAGGGAATGCTGCAGGTACGTGCCACCAGGGTTGGTGCCGACACCTTCCTTTCCCAGGTGATTCGGCTGGTGGAGCAGGCCCAGGGATCCAAGGTACCCATCCAGGAATTCGCGGACAAGGTGACCGCGAAGTTTGTCCCGGCAGTCATCCTGATTAGCTTGGCGAGCTTGGCTGCATGGCTGCTGTTTCCGGATACGCTACGCCCCATTCTTTACTGGGGTGCCGGATTTCTACCATGGGTAAACCCGGAACTGTCGCCATTGATGGCGGGCATTCTGTCTGCCGTGGCTGTACTGGTTATCGCCTGTCCCTGTGCCCTGGGGCTCGCTACCCCTACCGCCATCATGGTGGGTTCGGGACTGGGCGCAGAATCCGGGGTGCTGATCCGCTCCGGCGAAGCCATTCAGTCCCTCAAGGACATCAAGGCCGTGGTCCTCGACAAGACCGGTACCATCACCAAAGGCGAACCCGCGCTCACCGACGTGATTGCCACCGCTGGCTTCAACGAGTCTGATGTGCTCCGATTCGCGGCGTCGGTGGAAGCCGGCTCCGAGCACCCCTTGGGACAGGCCATCGTGACCGGCGCCCGGGACAAGGGCCTGGATGTTCCCACCGTCGCCGACTTCCGCGCCATTACCGCCCGCGGGGTGGAAGGCCGCGTCGACGACCAACTCATTCGCGTCGGCAGCCGCCGGCTCCTCAATGAAGCGGACATCGAGCTGGGCGACCTCGAAGAGGCGATGGTTCGGCTGGAAAATGAGGGCAAGACCGCCATGCTGGTGGCCGCCGGCGATCGTGCCGCCGGCATTGTCGCTGTGGCCGACACCATCAAGGAAGATTCGAAAGCCGCCATTGCCGCGCTTCATGCGTTAGGCATTCACACCGTAATGATCACCGGCGACAACGAACGCACTGCCCGCCACGTGGCGAATCAGGTAGGGATAGACGAGGTACTGGCGGGCGTACTGCCGGAAGGCAAGGTGGACGCCATCCGAAAGTTGCAGGAAAAGTACGGTCAGCAGGTGGCCATGGTGGGCGACGGCATCAACGACGCCCCGGCACTGAAGCAGGCCAATGTGGGCATTGCCATCGGCGCCGGCGCGGACGTCGCCATCGAGGCGGCGGATGTCACCCTTGTGAAAGGCGAGCTGTCCAAGGTGGTGGAAGCCATTCGCCTGTCCCGCGCCACTTTCCGCAAGATTGTCGAAAACCTGTTCTGGGCCTGGTTCTACAACGTGGCGGCCATCCCCATTGCCGCGGTGGGTTTGCTCCATCCCATGATCGGGGTGATCGCTATGACCACCAGCTCTCTGTCAGTGATCGGCAACTCTTTGCGTCTCAAGCGGGTAAAACTGAATGTGGATAAGTAATCTGACAACCGATAAACAGTGTCGCCCAATAGGCGGAACATTTCAATTTTATTAGTGAGGTGTGACATGGCAACCCAAAAATCATCATTCTGGTTGACCCCAAAAGGCCTCGCCGCCCTGGGTTTAATTGCAGCAGCAAGCTATTTCCTCTTGATCGAGCACCGGCAACACGTCTGGCAGTTTTTGCCTTTCTTGATTCTCTTAGCCTGTCCGTTTATGCATCTGTTTATGCACGGGGGGCATGGTGGACATGGCCAGCACGAGGATGAATCCGACAAGGCTGCCTATCAGCGTGGGCTGGAAGATGGTCGCAAAGAAAATGAGTATCATCACTAACAGAATATTAACAGGTGAAAAGCTATGCACGGTGAATCTGCTTACGGCCTCTGGACGCTGGTGATACTCAATTCGGCGATATTTATCTTCTTTGCCTTCAGCTTTACCAAGCCGCAAACCAAAACCGATTGGCGAAGCTTTGGCGCTTTCTCGGCGTTTGTTATTGCCCTATTTACTGAGATGTATGGCTTTCCATTAACCATTTATTTTCTCTCCGGCTGGTTGGCGGAAAAATATCCTGGCATTGATTTTCTGTCCCACGAAAACGGCCACCTGTTGCACACGTTGCTTGGTTTTGAAGGTAATCCACATTGGGATCCGCTGCATATCGCCAGTAATGTTCTGATCGTTTTGGGCTTCTTTTTGCTGGCCTCGGCGTGGGGTGTACTGCACAAGGCGCAGCAGACCCGGTCGCTGGCGACCACAGGCTGGTATGCCCGCTGTCGTCATCCGCAATACATTGCTTTTATTCTGATTATGTTCGGCTTCCTGTTGCAGTGGCCAACCATTCCAACGCTCGTGATGTTCCCGATACTGGTAGTGGTCTACGTGCGACTCGCTAAGCGAGAGGAGCGGATGGCGCTGGAAGAATTTGGCGAAATATATCGCCATTATATGGAATCTACGCCAGCGTGGATTCCGAAATTTAAAATCAATGAACCTGAAACTGTCTGAGGATAAAACAATGAAAAATTTAATGTCAGCACTCGCTATTTCCGCATTATTGGCATCTCCAGTCTTCGCCGAAGGTGAGCATCAACATGACGGTGACCCGAACACACAGGGTAAGCAAGGCAGCATGATGATGAGCCATGAGCGAATGATGCCAATGATGCAAGAACACAAAAAATCCATGGAGCGCCTGATGGGTCAGCTGAAAAAGGAAGCAGACCAAGGCAAACGGGATGAACTCATCGAAGCACATATGAAAGAGATGCAGCAATGCATGATGACGCTAAATCAGGGTGAAGGCGACATGGCATCCAGCTCTACCGAAGAGCGCATGAAAATGATGGAAGAGCGTATGGGGATGATGCAGATGATGATGGGGCAGATGATGGACAACATGGTCGAAGCTCGCAAGAGTCGTCCTAAACACATTAAGAAATAAGCAAAGCGGACTATTGATCGTTAGTAATCGATAATTTGGAGAAAGTGGTGGCAGAGCATCGATTAGGAATCAATCCAGGTTTTCTAGCGAAGCACACCTTAAGTTTACGTGGGGTGAATGAAAGCAACGCGCATGCTATCACAGTGGAGTTGGATGGACTTCCTTGTGTTGACCGTGTTTGGCTGAACATGACGAAAGGTAATCTCAAAATCGCCTATGACGCCTCTCACCATAATATCGATGAAATGATAGCCATTGTCGAAAAGCATGGCGCGGTAATTAAAGACAATTGGTGGAGTCGCACCAAGCTGGGTTGGCAACGGCAGACAGATAAAAATATCAAGGATAACGCCAAGCATGAAGCGCATTGTTGCAACAAGATGCCGCCTCAGTAGAGGAAATCGAAATGGGCAAAAAAGAACATCGGCTAGGCGTATCAGAAATCAATCTTGTGGTGCGCCATTTGAAACTGGCACCTGTCGATCAGAACAACCTGCAAGCGATGGTTGCTGAGGTCGATCAGCTTTACGGACTCGACGCCATTTCCTTTGACGAAAAAAGTCATGTTCTGAATCTTGCTTATGACGCCACCAGGATTCGTCTGGATGGTATCGAAGATGTGTTGAAAAAGCATGGCGTCGAAGTAAGTCATGATTGGTGGACGCACTTTAAGGAAGGCTATTACAAATGTATCGATGGGAATGTTAAAGACAACGCCAACCACGAACCTTGGAGCTGTCATCAAATTCCCTTGGTCGCTGGCCGCAAGCGCTAGTGTATACCTCCATGGTTTATGTCGATAAACAGAGAATTGCATTTTTAAGCATCCTGCATACCTTGCACCGAAAGCCCAGACAGGGGGCTTAACTTTTATTTAAAGGAGTCCTGAATGGATGAAAAAGACGCTCGTTCGACACAGTATGACGAAGGTAGCCTCACTCTATCAGGTACGGTAATGCTCGGTACTGGGGTGATGATCGGGGCGGGAATATTCGCGCTAACCGGTCAAATGGCAGAGATGACTGGTGCATTATTCCCACTGGCATTTCTCGCGGCCGCTATCATCGTTGGTTTCAGCGCTTACTCCTACATCAAAATGTCCAATGCCTACCCATCAGCAGGGGGGATTGGCATGTATTTGCATAAGGCCTATGGCGACCGGTTGCCCACTGCATTTAATGCGCTACTAATGTATTTTTCGATGGTCATCGCTCAGAGCTTTCTTGCGCGCACGTTCGGTTCCTACACCATGCAATTGTTTGGCGGTGACCCATCAGGACAAATGACGCCTATACTCGGCGTCTCCCTAATTCTGGCGGCGTTCATTGTGAACCTGCTGGGTAATCGGCTGATTCAAGGGGTTGCAGGGTTTATCGGTCTACTGAAAATTGGCGGGATCCTGATTTTTGGCCTCGTAGGCATCTGGTTAGCTGATAGCCTGGCAGTGGACTTTGACCATGTAAGCGAGACCGGTTCAGCTAGTAATTTCCTCGGTGCCACAGCGCTGGGGATTCTGGCATTCAAAGGCTTTACCACGATTACCAATAGTGGTTCCGAGGTGATCGATCCACACCGCAATGTTGGTCGCGCGATTGTTATTTCGATTGCTGCTTGTGTCGTCATCTATACATTGGTTGGTTTTTCGGTGGCCAGTAACCTCTCACTCAGTGAGATTATCGAGACCCGTGATTATTCCCTGGCTGCAGCCGCTCGACCCGCACTCGGTGAGTATGGCGTGTGGTTCACTGTTGCGATTGCCATGCTTGCGACGGCGGGTGGGATTCTTGCCAGTGTTTTTGCGGTCTCCAGGATGCTCGCGATGCTAACAGAGATGAAGTTGGTGCCTCACCGACACTTCGGTATGCCTGGCAGCATTCAGAAACATACATTGGTATACACCGTGGTACTCGGTCTTGTGCTCACAGCGTTTTTTGATCTTTCCCGTATAGCAGCACTTGGCATCGTTTTCTATCTAGTGATGGATATCGCCATTCATTGGGGTGTTCTGCGCTACTTGTTGGACGATGTTAAAGCTAAAAGCTGGGTTCCCGTCACTGCGATTATATTAGATTTGCTTGCACTAAGCGGGTTTGTTTGGGTGAAGTTGAATTCAGACCCATTTGTGTTGGGTGTGGCCGTTGTCACAATGATGCTAATCGCTATCGGCGAGCAACTATTTCTGGGATCTAAAAAACGAAAGCAGGTTGTGCACCTGAGTCAGGATAATGAACATCACCATTAAAAATGGTGGTGGAGAAAGCCTGCTGGCCACTGAAAGAAAGGCAATGGCTAAATTTTGTTGTTCAAGAAATGCTAATGGATCAAATTAACACACTTAAGGTGATCGACATGGGCATCGACACCCACCAGGAACCGGTGGTGTATATGCGCAGTGATTGTCACATCTGCCGCTCTGAAGGTTTCACTGCCAACAGCCGTGTCATGCTGCGGTACGGGGAAAACAGCGTTATCGCCACGCTGAATGTGGTGGACGAACAGGTACTGAGTTCCGGGAGTGCAGGGTTGTCTAAAAGTGCCATGCAGCGCTTGGACGTCGATGATGGCGCCGCGGTTAGTGTCGACCACGCACCGGTAGTGACATCACTTGCCGCCGTGCGCAAAAAAATCTTTGGACACAAACTCAGTGATCAAGAGATTACCGCTATTGTCGAGGACATCGGCGACCACCGCTATTCGGATATCGAAATCGCCAGCTTCCTCAGTGTGTGCGCGGGTAGCCGTTTAGACGTAGATGAAATCATCAGTCTCACCCAGGCCATGGTGGCCTGTGGTAAGCGGCTGAACTGGCCAGACGAAGCCATGGTTCTTGATAAACACTGCATCGGTGGGCTGCCGGGCAACCGCACCACACCGCTCGTGGTGTCCATTGTCAGCGCTGCGGGACTCACCATCCCTAAAACCTCCTCGCGGGCGATCACCTCTCCCGCCGGTACTGCGGATACTATGGAGGCACTGACTACCGTCAATCTGGAGCTCAATGAGATTCAACGTGTAGTGGCTGAGACCCATGCCTGTCTTGTTTGGGGTGGCGCTGTCAACCTGAGTCCGGCCGACGATTTGTTGATTCGCATTGAACGGGCCCTGGATTTGGATGGTGAAGGGCAGTTGATCGCCTCGGTTTTATCAAAAAAAATCGCTGCCGGTTCCACTCATGCGGTGATAGATATTCCCGTCGGCCCCACCGCTAAAGTGCGTTCCCAGAACGACGCCGATCGCCTTTCCTCACTCTTTACCCAGGTGGGAGCCGCCTGTGGTATTCAAATTCGCTGCCTTATTACGGATGGTAGTCAGCCGGTTGGGCGTGGTATCGGCCCGGTAGAAGAAGCGCGGGATGTGCTGGCAGTATTGCAGCGCGAGCACAGTGCACCACAGGATCTTCGGGAGCGTGCCTTGTTTCTGGCTGCACATCTGTTTTCACTTGCTTATCAAGAGCGTTATGAACAAGGGCTGGAAAGAGCGATCGCGATTTTGGATGAAGGTAAAGCCTGGCAGCAGTTCCAGCGCATTTTGGCCGCGCAGGGTGGGATGAAAGCCCTGCCTGACGCCAGCTACCAACATACCGAAGCGGCCACAGCAGCGGGCACACTTACCGCTATCGACAATCGTCAACTCGCGCGTCTGGCGAAGCTGGCAGGCGCTCCGGCGACAGCGGCTGCGGGGTTGCGTCTACATGCTCGAGTCGGCGACAAGGTCACCGTCGGACAACCTTTATTTACGCTCTGTTCCGATACGATCGGAGAGCAACAGTATGCGATGGCGTTTTATCGCCAATCGACAATTTTTACGGTCGAGAAGGAACGATGAGCGAGGCGATGGCTGTGAAAGATAAATCTCCAGTGGTGTTTTCCCTGAACAATCATCCGTTGGCTGAGTCACTCAGTAACGCGATTGGTGGTCAACCTGGCGAGTTTAACGCTCGGCAGTTTCCTGATGGGGAGTCCTATCTGCGTATTCAATCTGATGTAGAAAATCGCGCCTGTATTGTGGTGGCTGATCTGTCACACCCAAACATCAAATATCTGCCGTTGTTGTTTTTATTGGAAACACTGCGGGAGCTGGGAGCGTCGCAAGTGGGGTTAGTGGCGCCTTACCTCAGTTATATGCGTCAGGATCGCCGTTTTGTCGATGGGGAAGCGGTTACTTCACGTATTTTTGCCAAGTGCCTTTCTCAACATGCTGATTGGCTGGTTACGGTCGATCCACATTTGCATCGCTATCATTCTCTGGATGAAATCTATTCCATACCCAGTCGTGTTGTGCAAGGGGCTCCGGCATTGGCGCACTGGCTCAAAACGCAAAGCAACCTACTGTTGGTAGGGCCCGACAGCGAAAGCGAGCAATGGGTTGATGAGATTGCTGCCTTTAGTCAACATCCTTTTGTGATTGGAGAAAAGCAGCGCTTCGGGGATCGCCAAGTCGAAGTGATGCTGCCCGACATCAACGAATTCAGGGATAGAACGGCAGTGATTATCGACGACGTTATTTCCAGCGGGCAAACAATCCTGGAATGCGTTAAAACACTTCGGTCCAAAGGTATCGACAACATTCAGTGCGTGGCGGTGCACGGCATATTTGCCGATCACTCCGATAAAACCTTACTGGCCTCAGGCCTGAGCCAACTGGTCACATCCAATACCATCCCCCATCCTTCCAACGCTATTGATATTACGTCGCAACTGATTGCGCCCGTTATAAGCATGCTTAAATTGCCAGGAAAATCATTATGAAAATTACCTTTGTCGGCGGCACCGAGACCGTTACCGGCTCAAAATTTCTGCTGGAAACTGAAACGACAACCGTATTAGTCGATTGCGGTTTGTTCCAGGGCTACAAGTGGCTGCGGGAACGCAACTGGCAAACCTTGCCCCTGGACATCGACAAACTGGATGCGGTGCTGCTCACTCACGCACATCTGGATCACTCCGGTTATATCCCGGTGCTATACAAGCGCGGCTTTCGCGGCCCGGTGTTTACCCATCACGCCACTAAGGCCCTGTGTCAGATTTTATTAGCCGACAGCGGCCATATCCAGGAGGAAGACGCTAAGTATTACAGCAAACATAAATTGGGCAAGCACGCGCACCCTGAGCCGCTTTACGACCGTCAAACGGCGGAAGCCAGCATGAGGCTATTTCAGTCTGTGGAGTTTGATGAACAGATCGAGGTCGGGGATATCCGTTTTTATTTACAGCCTGCCGGTCATATTCTCGGCGCCGCCAGCATTATCGTTGAAGCGGAAGGGAAACGAATCGGCTTTTCTGGTGATGTCGGTCGCTTCGATGATGTGCTGATGACCCCCCCTCGACCATTGCCGGAGCTGGATCTGCTGTTGATGGAGTCCACCTACGGCAACCGCCGGCACGACACCCAAGATCCGTTTCAGCAGTTGGCGGAAATTGTTAACCGTGTCGCCAAAAGCGGCGGCGTGCTGCTAGTCCCGGCCTTTGCGGTAGGGCGGGCGCAGGCCTTGCAACATCTGTTGGCGACCCTGATGGATCAGGGCGATATCCCCAAAATGCCCATCTATCTCGACAGCCCCATGGCGATCAAAGTATCGGATATTTTCTGCCAGTTCAGTGATCAGCACCGGTTGAGTCACGAGCAATGCTACCGCCTATGCGATGGCGTGACCTATACCCGCACGGTGGACGAATCGAAGGCGATTGCCGGACAGGCTTTCCCCCATATTGTTATCGCTGGCAGCGGCATGGCTACCGGGGGTCGTATTCTCCACCACTTCAAACGCCTGTTAGGCAGTTCTAAAACCACGGTACTGTTTACCGGTTATCAGGCGGGCGGCACTCGCGGCGCCAAAATGCTGGAGGGTGTTGATGCGGTGAAAATCCACGGAGGCTGGGTACCGTTGAGAGCCACTGTCAAAGTCATCTCCGGTTTGTCGGGGCACGCAGACTACCTCGAACTGACCCAGTGGTTACAGCAGTCAGCGCTGACCGATACTACTCGAATTCAACTGATTCACGGTGACCCGGAAGCCCTTGAAGGCCTTCGGGTGCACTTGCAGGAGCACACCACGTTTGCGGTGAATGTGGCGGGTTATCGCGATATTTTGCGCCTGTAATCGAAGAGATAATCCACAGCGGAGAAAAAGTTATGCAAATTGAAACCTTAAAAGATGTGCTGCACTGGACCCGGGAATTTCACCAACACCTCAGCCAGTGTTTATCCCACTGTGCGGACAAGAATATGGATGAACGGGCCCGGATGATCCTTGCGTATCTGTCCGATCATGAGAAGGCACTGACCAAGGTAGTCAGCGGGTTTGAAACCTCAGGCGACGAGCATGCACTGAATACCTGGTGTTACGAATATGTGGCAAAGCACCCCATCGTTCGGCATGCGCATTGCGACGCGCCCTTTGCCGAGCTGGATGCCACGCAAATCATGGAGGTGATAGTCGATCAACACCAGCAGGTGATTGAACTGTATCGCTATCTCGCCTCCAGGGCGGATATCCCCTCTGCCAAAGAGTTGATGGAATCACTCCGGTCGCTGGAAGAGCACGAAATGATGCGTATGGCGCAGTCTGCCAACCGGTTCGGGGATTTGTAGAGACACTAATTTCTCACAGATACACCACCATAAACGGAGGAATAATCATGACACTTAATGCGTTCAAATTCGGGATGGCCAGCGCGATTACCGCGGCGATACTGTGGCTGGCTTGCAGTCTGCTGGTGATGTTAATGCCTTCCATGATGTTGTCCATGTCCGGAGAAATGGTGCATATGCAACTGAATGAGATGGGTTGGCACTTGACTCTCACTGGTGTCGTTATCGGGCTGGTGGCCTGGTTCGTGGTAGCGGGTATCGCCGGGTGGTTGCTGGCGGCCATTTATAACCGCTTGCAGTCATCCGACTGATTATCCAGCTGATGAGCAGTTTGCCGCGCTATGACAAACCGGTTCTGCTGGTGTTGAATCCGGGTAGTTCATCCATCAAGTGGAGCACGCATAACGTCTCGGCGCTTGAATATGCGGGTGCAACGGTGCCTGTTGCTATTGGGCAAGCAGGTGTCGGCCAATCAGCTGCGCAGACTTATCCTGGCGCGCCCCCTTGGCTGACCGATGTGCTGACAAATCATGATGTTCGCGCGGTGATTATCAGAGTCGTACACGGGGGCTCTGAATATCTTAAACCTCTCCCCATCAACGACGATAACTTTCGGCAACTGCAAACCCTGATACCACTGGCGCCACTGCACAATAAGGCGGCCATTGAACTGATTGAGCAGCTTCGGAATACCCGATTTTCCATTCCCGTTTTTGCGGTTTTCGATAGTGAGTTTTTCAGCGACCTGCCGGTGCTGTCACAGATTTATGGACTATCCGTCGCACTCACTGAGAAATATCGATTACGCCGTTACGGGTTTCACGGTTTTGCTCATGAGTCCATGGTCAAACACTGGGAGGCAGTGAAGCCCAAGGCCGAACACTACACCCTGGTGACTGCGCAACTGGGAAGCGGCTGTTCCATGGCCGCCATCCGCGACGGCAAACCAGTCGATACCACCATGGGCTTTACGCCCAATGAGGGGTTGTTGATGCGCACGCGCAGCGGAGATATCGATCCCGGTTTGCTGACCTGGTTGCAGTGGCAGGAGGGTTGGACGCCCGAGGATACCGACAGGGTTCTCAATTGCGAATCCGGCTGGCGGGGTCTGTCCGGCGGAATCGATAACATGGCGGATTTGTTTGCGAGTGAACAGCAGGAACACCAACTGGCGTTTGATTTTTTCCGTTATCGATTCCAGAAAACACTGGGCGCGTATTTCGCCATTCTGGGCGGGCTGGACGGTGTCGTTCTTAGCGGCGGTATTGCGGAAAACAACATCGATATTTGCCGTCGTTTGTTGTCCGGTCTTTCCCACTTAGGCATCGCGTTAAAAGATCCCCTGGCTCGCTCCCCTTTACCACTACTTTTATCGTCACCGGCATCGCCGGTGCAGTGTTGGGTAGTGGTCTCCGATGAGGCAGCGGCCATGTTGCGATCCGTACAACACCACTTGTCTTTTGAGAATGAATTTCAGTCGTTGGCTGATTGAGGAATTTCTATGTATGCCATAGATCAACAAAACGATCATCGGACACAACAGCGGGCAAAGTTATATCGCGATACATATCCTGCCTTTGCGCGCTGGTCGGAAGGTTATGGCGTGATCCAACACCGGGATGAAACACAGGTGAGAGTGTTCGATCTTTGCCAGCAACTGCTGTGTACAGGACGGTTTAGACAGATCGATGAAGTGTTGGAGATACTATCTGCCGCTGACCGCCTGGCGACTGCGGCCATGTGGTTGGTGGTGCATATGACCTACACCAACAAAGTGAATTTCAACGGCAGCGCACTCGATGCAGACGACTTTAAATCCAACCCACAGGGGCATACCGGCGGTTCCCTGAATATGGTGCCTGCCTATGCGGGCTATATGGTTGCCAATCGCCTGGCCGGTATCACCCGCAGCTGGTTGATGGGACAGGGGCACTGTGTGGCCGCCATCGATGCGGTCAATGTGCTGTTGCAAAATCTTTATCCGGAACAGGCCGAACGCTATCCGTTGAGTGAGCAGGGTTTGACGCAGTTGGCGCGGGATTTTTACAGCTATGCCATGGCGGATGATGGTCGTCCTGGTGTTCCATTGGGTAGTCACGTAAACCCGCAGACCGCTGGCGGATTGATTGAAGGCGGCTATCTGGGTTTTGCCGAACTGCAATATGTGCATATGCCGCTGCCCGGGGAACGGCTAGTGGCGTTTTTAAGTGACGGTGCTTTTGAAGAACAGCGCGGTAGCGACTGGGCCAGTCGCTGGTGGCGCGCCGAGGATTGCGGGCTGGTGACACCGGTGATGATTGCCAATGGCAGGCGAATTGACCAGCGCTCCACCATGTACCAGCAAGGCGGTTTGTCCTGGTTCTACGAGCACCTGGAACAGAATGATTTTCACCCCATCGCCATCGACGGGCGTGATCCGGCGGCGTTTATCTGGGGAATTTTTGAATCCGAAGCGCGGCTCGAAGCCTGCAGTGCGCACATCCGTGAAGGCCATATGCACTATCCGGTGAAACTGCCATATCTGATTGCTGAAACGGAAAAAGGCTACGGATTCTACGGCGCCGGTACCAATGCTGCTCATGGCACACCGCTACCGGGTAACCCCAGTAGCGATGAACGCTCCCGCAACCTATTTAACGAACACGCGGCCAAATTATTTCTTCCACGAAGTGAGTTGGAACTGGCTATCTCACAAATTGCGCAGCATGAGGCGGATAATCGAGTGCCGGAAAAACACCATGCCCTGTGTATGCGCAACGTCAGGCTTCAATCTCCCACAGAGCCACAATGGCATACCGAGGGTGACCCGACATCCCCGATGGCAGCGGTGGACACACGCTTTTGTGAATGGCACCTCGCTAATCCCGATAGGCGGGTGCGGATCGGCAACCCGGATGAGCTGCGCAGTAATCGCATGGGCAAGACGCTTGATCTGCTTAAGCACCGGGTGCTGAAGCCGGAACAGGGTGTGGCCGAATCCATTCACGGCTCGGTGATTACCGCACTCAATGAAGAGGCGGTCGTAAATGCGGCGCTGGGAAACAAAGGCGGTCTGAACCTGGTGGTGAGCTATGAAGCCTTCGCCATGAAAATGATCGGTGCGCTGCGCCAGGAAATCATTTTTGCGCGCCATCAAAAAGCGCTGGGGCGCCCGCCGGGCTGGCTGTCGGTGCCGGTGATTGCCACTTCGCACTTATGGGAGAACGGCAAGAATGAACAATCCCATCAGGATTCCGCCTTTGGCGAGGTGTTGCTGGGGGAAATGAGCGATATGACGAGAGTTGTGTATCCCGCCGATGCCAATAGTGCGGTCGCCTGCCTCGATGCCTGTTACCAGACCCAGGGTCAAATCTGGGGGATGACGATTCCCAAAAATGACGTTGTTACAGCATTCACACCCAAGCAGGCAGCCCAGTTGGCAGAACAGGGCGCATTGACTTTGGATAAGACTGACGGTGCACCGGTACAACTTGTCGCGGTAGGTGCCTATCAATTAGGCGTTTGTCAGGAAGTAAAACGCACTTTATCTAAACAAGGTATTCAATGCCACATAACGTACCTGTTAGAACCGGGTCGCTTCCGGCAGCCGCGAGATCCCTATGAGAAGACTTATGTCTGCGATGTGGCTACCCGCATAAACCTGTTTCCCGATGACATTCGTTTGCGCATTTTTGTATCGCACCTGCGACCGGAAATATTGCTCGGTGTCTGCCGCCCTTTGGATCTTGGCGTTGATCGATGTATCGCTTTTGGTTACCGCAATCAAGGCGGTACCTTGGATACGCCAGGTTTATTACGGGCGAATCAGTCTGATGCGCAGTCCATTGCCACAGTGGTTATGCAGAAAATAGGCAGAGGAGAGGCATGAAATGACTGAAGTGAATGAACCTCGGCGCCGGTTTCTGATAGGAGCCACCTCCTTTGTTGCAGGTGCGGGTGTGGTCGGAGTCGCCACGCCCTTTGTTCAATCCTGGAATCCCAGTGCCAAGGCCAAATCTGTCGGAGCTCCGGTACAGGTGGATATCAGCAAAATTGACCCAGGTGCCATGATTACCGTGGCGTGGCAGGGAAAACCTGTGTGGGTCGTTCGGCGCACTGCCGAAAATTTAAAAAAACCTGGCTCTGGAAGAGCATAGCGGCGAATTAAGAGATCCCGATTCCGACGTTAATCAACAACCGGATTACGCCAGGAATGCCGTTCGCAGTATCCGGGACGATATCTTTGTGGCGGTGGGTATTTGTACCCATTTGGGGTGTGTCCCCAACACGCAGGCATTCCGAAAATCCTCAAGCGCAGCTTGCAGATCGTCTGCGCTGCTTAACTGGATGAGTTGCCGCGTGCCGTCAATCTCAATAATGGAAATGTTTTGTGCCATCGTCTGGGGGAGCAGGGTTTTACAGGCATTGTGGGTCGGATCGGCATAGAGGCACAACACCCTGGCAGTTTGTAACTGATGGATTGTACCCGCAGGGATCAATAGACTCGCCCCGGTATAACTCGCATGGCCAACGCGCACCTCAACCGGGTTGCCCAGACCCACAACAATCTGATGCGCCCAATGTTTGTGGGGCTTGTTATCGCCAGCTTCACCCCGAAAGGCGATGAGCCCCGGCACCATGGCCACCTCACCTCGCCACGATTGGGCCTGGCGTGTTTTGCTGGACACGCTCATGCTCAGGCGCTTCGCTCTTCCGGGACGGGCAGAAACAGGGTGAAGCTGGTGGCGTGCCGGTCGGAGCTTGCCTCGACACGACCACCATGGGCCTCAACAATGGAACGAACGATGGCCAATCCGAGTCCGGCACCCTCACTCTGGCGCGATCTGGAAGGATCGGCGCGGTAAAAGCGATCAAACACGCTTGGCAGGTGCTGTGCAGGAATTTCGGAGTCGGGGTTGATCACACTCAGCGATACTGAGTCATTCTCCGCTTTACTCAATCGAACCTTTATCCATTTGCCCGCTGGGGTGTGCCGAATGGCGTTCGACAGCAGGTTGGAGATGGCCCTGCGTAGCATGGCGCGATCACCCATTACCCCCGGTGCCTGACCCTCCAAAGACAGGGTGATATGTTTTTCCTCCGCCAGCGCCCCGAAGAAGTCGAACAGCTCCCTGACCTCGGTGGCCAGATCCAGCGTTACCTGCACCGGTTTGAGCAGGCCGTGGTCGCTCTTGGCCAGCCAGAGCATGTCGTTAACCATCTTGGCCAGGCGTTCTTGCTCTTCCAGATTGGAGTACAGGAGCTCACGATATTCGTCCAGTGTTCTGGCCCTGCCCAACGCCACTTGAGTCTGGGTGATGAGATTGGTCAGCGGGGTTCGTAGTTCGTGGGCAATATCCGCCGAGAAATGCGACAGCCGCGTGAAGCTGTCTTCCAGTCGCTCAATCATCTGATTAAAGGCGGAGGCCAGGTCCCGTAGCTCCAGGGGCATGCTGCGAAAATCAAGTCGCATATTCAATCGGTCGGCCTGAATACTGCGCATCTCGTCCGAGAGACCGCGTAAAGGCGCGTGTCCCTGGTGTACCCCAAACCACGCCGCTAGCAAAGTCACACCGCCAGTAAGCAACATGATAATCCAGAGACTGCGGCGAAACCCTTGCAGAAAATGCAGGTGGAAGTCCATGCCGATCGCCGTGGCAATGCGATATTCCCGGCTGTCGCTTACAAACCGTGTGACGACACCCCGATAGGCATTTCCGTCAAAGTGCCAAGTAGCCAGGTTATCGGCATGGATCCGCTTAACGGGGGAAAAAGCTACTATAGCCTGCGCGAAGTCAGCCCCCGGTGTAGCGAACACCAACTGGCCACGGCCATTCCACACCTGAAAATAAACACCGTGGTGTCCCGACACCGCCTGCGACAACGCCACCGGTAACCGGAGCGGATCATCCACCCTTTGCAGGGTCTGCGCTACCGCCTGGTTGATCACGACCAACTCGTCCGCGTCCTGCTCGGCGAAATGGCGCTCGACGGCACCGAGCACCAGATTGCCGATCAATACCAGGCTGATGCCGATGGCCAACGCGACAAAGACCATGACCCTGGCGGTTAGCGAAAGCGGACGCCGCTCAGTCGCCATCATCTTCAGCTTCCACATCGAGCTTGTAACCCATGCCACGCACCGTGTGGATCAGCCTGGGCTCGAAGTCGTCGTCGATTTTGGCGCGCAATCGACGGATGGCCACGTCGATCACGTTGGTGTCGGAATCAAAATTCATGTCCCAGACCTGCGAGGCGATCAGCGAACGCGGCAACACCTCACCCTGACGGCGCACCAGCAGTTCCAGCAGGCAGAATTCCTTGTGGCTGAGATTGATTTTTCGGCCGGCGCGCGTGACCCGGTGCCCAGGCAGATCTAGGACAAGATCGGCCACCCTGAGCTGATCCGACAGGGGTGATGCCGAGCCTCGGCGCAACAGGGTGCGCACCCGTGCCAGCAACTCGGCAAAGGCGAAGGGTTTTACCAGATAATCATCGGCGCCCAGCTCCAATCCCTTGACACGGTCATCCACGCTGTCACGAGCACTAAGAAACAACACCGGCGTCTGACGTCCCGCTTCACGCAGCGACTGCACAATGCGCCAGCCATCCACGTCGGGCAGCATGACATCCAGCACGATCAAGTCGAAGGACTCGGTCATCGCCAGATGGTGGCCATCGAGACCATTGCGCACCAGACTAACCTGAAATCCAGCTTCAGCCAGTCCTTGGCGCAAATAGTCGCCTGTTTTGATTTCGTCCTCGACCACGAGTAGTCGCATCTATGTCTCGCCCTCCACATTTTGTTTCAACCTAACGGGTTATTCCCCACAGCAAGATTACACACAGATTACATTAATGTAATTTTTGGGTCATCTGGCTGACAGGGGGGGCCAGTTAACTTGATTACACTAGGCATTACTTATGTTGATGCAGTCGGCATTCCGGTCGCTATTGCCGGCCTGTCAGATCGGGCGTGACTCGAAAACGACAGTATCATCAACAAGCACTTCGCCACGGTTGATGTGATCGAGGGCAAGGTTATGAAAAACGATATCGCTGAATTGGAGCATTGATGAAAACGTTTAGTGCGACACGCCGTCACTTCGTACAGGGGCTGGTGGCTGGCGGTGTGCTGGCAAGCTTTCCAGCCCTGCTGCACGCAGGGGGCCGTCTGGAGAACCAGACACACACCGGTACCGCGCCCGTGCTGAGCGGCCAATCGATTGATCTGGTCGTCGCCGAAACACCGGTCAACTTTACCGGCGTGATCCGTATGGCGACCACCATCAACGGCTCCATTCCGGCCCCGACACTGAGGTTGCGTGAGGGAGATGAGGTCACCATCCGGGTAACCAACCGGCTCAAGGTTCCTACCTCCATCCACTGGCACGGGATCATCCTGCCCTTTCAGATGGACGGCGTGCCCGGCATCAGCTTCCGGGGCATAGCACCGGGCGAGACCTTCGTCTACCGCTTCAAACTGCAACAGAGCGGCACCTACTGGTATCACTCCCACAGCGGTTTTCAGGAAATGACCGGCATGTATGGCGCCCTCATCGTCGAGCCGCGCGAGGGCCGCGGTAGCCGTGAGGGAGATAGGATCCGCGCCGATCGCGACTACGTGGTGCAGCTCTCCGACTGGACCGACGAGGATCCGATGTCGGTGTTTGCCAAACTAAAGGTTCAGAGTGACGTCTACAACTTCAACCAGCCCACGGTTGGCGATTTCTTTCGCGACGTTTCCACACAGGGGTTTTCCGGTGCCCTGGACAAACGCCAGATGTGGAACCAGATGCGGATGAGTCCCACCGATCTGGCCGACCTTTCCGCCGCTACCTTGACCTATCTGATGAACGGCCGAACGCCAGCGGGCAACTGGACGGGTTTGTTCACACCCGGTGAGCGCGTGCGCTTGCGTTTTATCAATGCAGCCAGTAACAGTTTTTACGACGTTCGCATTCCTGGCCTGACGATGGCCGTAGTGCAGGCCGATGGGCAGAATATTGAGCCTGTCGAGGTCGATGAATTCCGATTTGGGCCGGGCGAGACCTACGACGTGCTGGTGGAACCGAAGGATGAGGCCCACACAATTTTTGCCCAAAGCATGGAGCGGACCGGTTTTGCGCGCGGCACCCTGGCGGTAGGTGACGGTTTGAGCGCGCCGGTGCCGGCGTTGGATCCTGTCGAGTGGTTGACCATGGCTGACATGATGGGCCAGATGGATCACGGCAAAATGGATCGCGGAGCCATGGGACACGACGCGGCGCAGAACAAGGATCACGCCGGGATGGAGCATGGCTCAATGCACCACGGCAGCATGGCCATGGATCACAGTCAGCATGGTATGCCGCAGAATTCATTGGCCAAGCCGTCGCAAACAGTGAACCACGCTCGCACGGAATACGGCCCATCGGTAGACATGCGGGTCGATATGCCGCGCACCAACCTGGATGATCCGGGTATTGGCCTCCGCAACAATGGCCGGCGGGTGCTTACCTTGGCTGATCTTCGGTCACAAGAGGGCGTGCTGAATGACAGCCGCTCCGCCGTCAGAGAAATCGAATTGCACTTGACTGGCAATATGGAGCGCTACAGTTGGTCCTTCGACGGGCTGGAATTCGGCAAGAGCACGCCGGTGGCCATGAAACACGGCGAGCGTGTTCGCGTTATCTTGCAAAATGACACCATGATGACCCACCCCATGCACCTGCATGGCATGTGGAGCGACCTGGAGGATGATCAAGGTCGGTTGCGTGTACGTCGGCATACCATCCCGGTACAACCCGCACAACGCATCAGCTTTCTGACCACCCCGCATGATCTGGGGCGCTGGGCGTGGCACTGTCATCTGTTATTCCATATGGATGCGGGGATGTTCCGCGAGGTGGTGGTGTCATGAGTGTGAAGGATTTCGCCAGATATTGTTTGCATGCAGGCGTTATTGCAGGGCTGTTGTTTTCGGCTTCCGTCTTGGCGCAACAGGAGGATCCACATGCAATGCACGCAAATGATGCCAATTCGCCGTCCCATGAGCCTCCTGATGACAGCTCGGATACTCGCGCCACGGGTCACGCCGCCATGGCGCAGGGCGACATGCAAATGCAGGGCGGAGACGCCCCCAAGGATGCCCGCGATCCTCACGCATATTCCGATGGCTACACGCTGACGGAAGGCCCCTATGCGCTGCCGGGTCCACGGCAACTGAAACTGGCCGATGAGCATCGATTCTGGTCGCTGCTGGGCGATCGCCTCGAATACGACGCCGATAATGACGTCACGACCTTTGACCTGCAGGGCTGGTATGGCACCACCTATGACCGCTTGGTGATCAAGCTCGAAGGCGATGCCGTGGACGGGCGCCTGGCGGAAAGTCAGACTGATCTGCTCTGGGGCCACGCACTCAATGCCTATTTCGACACCCAGCTGGGCGTTCGTCTTGATCAATACGATGAAGGCACGGGCCGCGAGTGGCTCGCGTTCGGTATTCAGGGCCTTGCCCCCTACTGGTTTGAACTGGATCTGACCGCCTACCTGGGCGAGGGCGGACGTACAGCTCTGTCGTTGGAAGCGGAATACGAATTGCTACTCACCCAGCGCCTGATTTTACAGCCTCGGGCTGAACTGACCGCCTATGGCAAAGACGATGCGGTTAACGGACTGGGTAGCGGTTTGTCCGATGTCGCCCTGGGACTGCGATTGCGCTACGAGTTTTCACGCCAGTTCGCCCCTTATGTCGGTATCGAGTGGAACGGCACCTTTGGCGCCACCGCCGATCAGGCGCGGGCCAACGGCGATGCCACCAAGGATACCCGGTACGTCGCCGGGATCCGGTTCTGGTTTTAATCAAACGACTTATGTTTTTAACACAACCTAGGAGTCACATTATGAAACGCCAATCACTCAGCTATTTCGTCGCCCTGCCGGCATTATTGCTTGCCCTGTCAGCCCAAGCCCACGATCCCAAGGAGCACATGAAGGAGGCGCAGGCGCCGGACTGTGCGGCCATGAAAGACATGGATCATTCCAAAATGGACATGAAAGATCCGGTCATGCAGGCCATGATGAAAAAATGCATGAAGGCCATGCACAAGGATGAAGAAGGATCGCATGAAGCTCATGGGGACAAAGGCCATACCGATCACGGTAACCATGACGAAAAATCCGATGAAAAAAAGCCGGCCAAACACCAGCACAAAAAATAACGGGTAGCCATTCCTGAGGAGATAACATGACGTCCTTTAAGTTTTTATCCTGCTTTAAATGCCTCGCCGTTGCGGCAGGCGTGGCGGCGGTGACCGGTGTGGGGTTCCTCTATTCGGGTCTCTATCCGATGGGAGCCGATGACCATCACAACGACTTGACTTATTGGGCGCTGGAAACCCTGCGCGAGCGATCCATCGCCCGCGCATCAAACGACATCGAGGTGCCGACCGACCTGAATTCGTCCGAGCGCTTGCTGGCAGGCGGCGCCGACTACAACGACATGTGCACCGGCTGCCATCTCAAACCGGGCAAGACCGAAAGTGATTTTACCCTGGGGCTGTATCCCGCGCCGCCCAATCTAACACTGACGGGTGATAGGCATGGGCATGAGCATGCCGGTGACACTGATAATGATGACGAGGCCATTAAGCGACAATTCTGGATTATTAAACATGGCATCAAGGCTTCCGGGATGCCGGCCTGGGGGCCGGGTCATGACGATCAGCGCATCTGGAACATGGTGGCGTTCCTGCAGCGCCTACCCGAGTTGTCGCCGCAGCAATACCAGATCCTGACCGCGCGCGGCGCGGATGACGCCGGGCACCATTAAGGCTGGCTTCAGGAGGATACCCATGTCGCATGCCCGTGACGACCACCGACCCCGTCAGCGCGGCGAGTCCAACAGCACTGAATTGACCGACCCCGTGTGCGGGATGTCGGTCATGAAGACATCCTTCCACAAGGCCGAGTTTCAGGGCAGGCTGTACTCCTTTTGCAGCGCGCATTGCCGAAGCCAATTTATGAATAATCCACAACGCTATCTGACAAGATCCGAACGCGCCGAGGGCGATGCCAACACCGAGTACAGTTGTCCTATGCATCCGGAAGTGAGGCAACTGGGCCCGGGCACCTGCCCGAAATGCGGCATGGCGCTGGAACCGGTGATGCCCAGTAGCGAGGCCAGGGACAACCCGGAACTCGCGGATTTCAGGCGTCGTTTCTGGTACACCTTACCACTGACTATCATGGTGACTCTGATCGCTATGTCGGGTGGGGCATTTGACAGTCTGCTGGGGACGGCACGCCCCTGGATGGAGCTGGCGCTGGCCACTCCGGTGGTGCTCTGGTCCGGCTGGCCTTTCTTTGTCCGCTGGATCCAGTCCCTCAAGCAACGTTCGCCCAATATGTGGACCCTGATCGGTACTGGCACCGGCGCAGCTTATCTGTACAGCGTTATCGCAACCGTCGCGCCCGGCATTTTCCCGACTTCGTTCCGTCTCGATGGCGACGTTGCGGTATATTTTGAGGCGGCTGCGGTGATCATTTCACTGACCTTGCTCGGTCAGGTGCTAGAACTGAAGGCCCGCTCGGAGACCGGTGCCGCCATCCGCGGCGTGATGGATTGGTGAGAGGCTTTTTTGTGCGACCTGGTGCATGGGTAATATGGCTGCTGCTGGTGACGCTCCTTGCGAGGAGCGCGTTTGCGGCTTCGTCAGACTTCTGCACCATGCCTGCCAATCAACCGGCACCGGTCGGCCTATTCCAGGGTGAGCATGCGCATCTGAACTACGCTCAGTTGGAGCATGATGCCATGCAGCATGACGCCGGTGAAGTCCAGGATCGACACGGCTGCTGTGCCGGTGATAAGGGCGACGCTGACTGTATGATGAGCGGTTGCCTGTCAATGATGCCGCCCGTTGCTCACTTCGCTTCCCCCATTCATGCAGGTTCCATCGCAATTGTTTTTCATGTGCCCGCCTTCCCGCGACCGCCCAATTTTCCTCTATTGAGACCTCCGATCGCCTGATTGATAGGTAAAAACCGTTTTCTCGAACTGTGATACAAGGCGCTTCGCCTGCACGACTGAAGTCTGCTCGTTACCTTGTCATCCATTACTTAATGTTCTATTCAATTGTCTTCGGAGGCAACTATGTATCGATTTAAATTAACGGGCTTGGTGTTGGGGCTGTTGACGCTGCCCTTGATCGCGGCCTGTAATGATGGGCCTAAAAACCCAAAAAAATCTGACCCATCCGCTGGTGCAGTTGAAACGCTTACCGTCTACAAAAGCCCTACCTGTGGCTGCTGTAAAAAATGGATAGGTCACCTTGAAGACGAGGGCTTTGAGGCCAGTGTCGAACACCCGGCTAATCTGGACGCCATCAAGGATCGCTATCGAATCGCAAACAACCTGCGTTCCTGCCACACAGCGGTGTCGTCACAAGGCTATGCCTTTGAGGGGCATATCCCGGCCCGCTATATTCATCAGTTTCTGGCTAATCCGCCAGCCGACGGGATTGGGCTGACAGTGCCCGCCATGCCCGTTGGCAGTCCGGGTATGGAGGTGGGTGACAAGTTCATGCCATACCGGGTTCTGCTGATGAAAAAAGACGGCAGCACTGAAGTGTTTGCCAGTGTCGAGAGCGCGGCTCAACAGGTTCAGCCACTCCAACAACCGGAAGCGCAGCCATGAAAATATTCGTCACCATGCTTTTTATCCTGCCGCTCGGTATAGGCAGTGTCATAGCCTTTGCGCAATCCCTTCCCGAGACCCTGACGCTGGACGAGGCGATAACCCTCGCCATAGATACCGATCCCTGGCTCACCGGTAGCCAGTACACTCAGCAGGCCCTTACCGACGAAGCGACCGCCGTGGCGACCTTGCCGGATCCCCGCATGAGCCTGATGGCTGGCAATTTTCCCGTGGACACTTTCGACCTCAACCAGGAAGCCATGACCCAGTTGTCGGTGGGGATCAGTCAGATGTTTCCCCGGGGTGACAGTCTGTCGCTCGCCCAGCAGCAGAAGCAGCAGCTAGCCGAGCAGCACCCTCTGCTAAGACTGGATCGCCGGGCCAAAGTAAGCGTCACGGTCAGCCAGTTGTGGTTGGAAGCCTTCAAGGCGCAGGAGAGTATCCGGCTGATCGAACAGGATCGCGCACTGTTTGAGCAGTTGGTGGATGCCGCCAAAGCGGGTTACTCCTCGGCGCTGGGCAGGGCACGTCAGCAGGACGTAATTCGCGCGCAGTTGGAGCTGATTCGTCTTGAAGACAGACTGACGATGCTCAGGCAGCAACAGCAAGCCGCACAAAAGCGTCTGACCGAATGGATCGGTGCGCCTGCCACTGTCCCTCTGGCTCCGGTACTACCGACACAGTCTCTTTCCAGGCCACTGTCGGTACCGACCATTAAGCAGGCCAGCGAGCATACGCGCTACGAATGGATCCGCCATCATCCCGCGCTACGGGCACTGGACCAGCGTATCGACGCAACGCAAACCGGTGTGGATCTGGCAAAACAGAAATACAAGCCCGAATGGGGCCTGACCGCCCAATACGGCTATCGCGACAGCGATCCCATGGGGCGCGACCGGGCCGATCTGTTCTCCGTTGGCGTCACCTTCGATCTGCCCCTTTTCACCGGTAACCGGCAGGACAAGGAAGTCAGCGCCGCCGTAAATCGAACCGAGGCCATCAAAACCGAAAAGTACTTGCTTGGTCGTCGGCTAATGGCGGAACTGGAAACCGCGAGCGTACAACTGGCACGTCTCGATGAACGCCAGGCGTTATACACCGATCAGCTGTTGCCGCAAATGGCCGAGCAGGCAGAGGCTTCACTTTCGGCCTACAACAACGACGACGGCGACTTCGCCGAAGCCGTGCGTGCCCGCATTGCCGAATTGAATACCAAGATCGACGCGCTCGCCATTGCCGTGGATCGGCAGAAGACCATCGCCCAAATCAATTACCTGCTCGCCGAGGCGTCGTTCGACGATGCACGGCCGGCGAAACCGTTTTAAAGGGGTTCAACATGAATACATTCACCAAAACCTTGCTGGGCACGGCCGTCGGCGCGCTGCTCGGCGCATCCGGCGTCTGGCTACTCGGCAACCCCGATGAGGGGGATATGACAGCAACCGGCGGTGAACGCAAGCCACTTTACTGGGTGGCGCCCATGGATCCCAACTACAAGCGCGACAAGCCTGGCAAATCGCCCATGGGCATGGATCTGATCCCTGTGTACGAGAAATCCGCCGGAGAGGATGAAGCCGGCACCGTCAAGATATCGCCCGAGGTCGTCAACAATCTCGGCGTGCGCACCGCCACGGTTGGGTCCGGGTCTCTGAATCTGGATGTCAAAACCGTCGGTTACGTGCAATACGATGAGAACCGGCTGGTGCATATCAGCCCGCGCGTGGAAGGCTGGATCGAGAAGCTCCATGTCAAGGCCGCCGGGGATCCGGTCAGACAGGGCGACCCCCTGTACGCCCTCTATTCACCCACCCTGGTCAACGCCCAGGAGGAATTGTTGTTGGCGTTGAAACGCGACAATCCGGTGTTGATCGGCGCTGCCGTGGAACGGTTATTGGCATTGCAGGTGCCGCGGGCAGATATCGACCGGCTGCGTAAAACCCGCAAGGTCAGCCAGACCATCACCGTTGCCGCGCCGCAGTCCGGGGTACTGGACAATCTCGCGGTGCGTGAGGGCATGTTCGTCAAGCCTGGCTTGAGTCTGATGAGCATCGGCCAACTGGAGCATATCTGGGTGATCGGTGAGGTGTTCGAACGACAGGCAAGCCTGGTCAAGACCGGCGACCAGGTGCGGATGCGGCTCGATTACCTGCCCGGTCGGGATTGGTTGGGCCAGGTGGACTATGTCTATCCGTCTTTGAATGCCAAGACACGTACCGCGCAAATCCGGGTGCATTTCGACAACCCGGACGACTTCCTCAAGCCGGGCATGTTCGCGCAGATGGTCATTGAGACCCAGGCGGGGGCTGAAGCACTGTTAATCCCGCGAGAAGCGCTGATCCGTACCGGCAGCCAAGCGCGCGTGGTGTTGGCGCTGGGTGATGGCAAATTCAAATCGGTGGCCGTTGAGGTCGGGCGTGTGGGCGAACGGCAGGTGGAAATTCAGTCGGGACTCAAAGAAGGGGAACGCATTGTGACCTCTGCTCAGTTCCTGATCGACTCGGAATCCAGCAAGACGTCGGACTTCAAGCGCATGGCCAAGCGCGATCAGCAAGGCGAATCAATGGATGTAAAGGCAGACGCTGATTCCCGCTCAGTCTGGGTGGCCGCACGTATCGACAGCCTGATGCCGGATCACCGCATGGTGACCCTGGAGCACGAGGCCATCCCGGACTGGCAATGGCCCACCATGACCATGGATTTCACCGTCGCTGAGGCTGTGGACATGGATGCGCTCAAACAGGGAATGCGCCTGCATGTGCAGATCACCAATAACAACAGTGGTGGATACCAGATTACCCAAGTGCATATTCCCAATGAGCAAGGCAATGATGCCATGCCTGCAGGAATGGATCACGGTCAGCACGAGGGTATGGATCACGGTGATATGTCGATGCCGGAGCACAGCGAACACCAGGGCATGAACCACGACGCTCACGATCAAAAGGAGCACAATCATGATTGAATCGATAATCCGTTGGTCCGTCGGTAACCGTTTCTTCGTGCTGCTGGCTACTTTGATGCTGGTGGGGATGGGTCTCTATTCGCTGAAAAACACCCCGGTGGACGCCATTCCCGATCTGTCCGATGTACAGGTCATTATTAAGACCAGTTTTCCTGGGCAGGCACCGCAGGTGGTGGAGGACCAGGTCACGTATCCACTGACTACTGCCATGTTGTCGGTACCCGGTGCGGTTACCGTGCGCGGTTATTCCTTTTTTGGCGATTCCTTTGTGTATGTCATTTTCGACGAGGATACCGATGCCTACTGGGCACGTTCCCGGGTGCTGGAGTACCTGTCTCAGGTCGCGCCCACATTACCGCCCAGCGCCCGGCCGCAACTGGGACCGGACGCCACCGGTGTCGGCTGGGTCTACCTCTATGCCTTGGTGGATCGCAGCGGTCAGCATGACATCAGTCAGCTGCGCAGCCTGCAGGACTGGTTCCTGAAATACGAGCTGCAAACCGTGCCGGGTGTTTCCGAAGTCTCGGCGCTCGGTGGCATGGTCAAGCAGTATCAAGTGAAGGTAAACCCGGAGAAACTGCGCGCCTTCGGTATTCCCCTGTCTCTTATCCAGATGGCTATCCAGCGCGGCAACCAGGAAGTGGGCGCCTCGGTGGTGGAAATGGCCGAAGCCGAGTACATGGTGCGCGCCAGCGGCTACATCCAGGGTATCGATGATCTGGCCAACATTCCGTTAGGGTTGGATGTTAACGGTACGCCGCTGTTGCTCAAGGATGTGGCGGATATCGAGTTGGGGCCGCAAATGCGCCGTGGCATCGCCGAGTTGAACGGCGAAGGTGAAGTGGTGGGCGGTATTGTGGTGATGCGTTTCGGTGAGAACGCCCAGAAAACCATTGATGGGGTCAAGGCCAAGCTGGAAAAACTCAAGGCGGGTTTGCCCGATGGCGTGGAGATCGTAACCGTTTATGATCGTTCAGGGCTGATATCTCGCGCCATTGACAGTTTGTGGAAAAGTCTGGCCGAAGAACTCGCCATTGTGGCGTTGATCTGTGTCATTTTCCTGTTTCATGTCAGGTCCTCACTGGTGGCGGTCTTCAGTCTGCCGCTAGGTATACTCACGGCTTTTACCGTGATGTATTGGCAAGGTCTCAATGCCAATATCATGTCATTAGGCGGTATAGCGATTGCGATAGGCGCCATGATTGATGGCGCGATTGTCATGATCGAAAACATGCATAAGCATATGGAACGTACGCCCTTGACGCCAGAGAACCGTTGGAAAATCGTGGCGGCGTCAGCCAGTGAAGTCGGTCCGGCGCTGTTTTTCAGTTTGCTTATTATCACTGTGAGCTTTGTACCAGTATTCACCCTGGAAGCCCAGGAGGGCCGGATGTTCAGCCCGTTGGCCTTTACCAAAACCTATGCCATGGCAGCCAGTGCGGCGCTTGCTATCACAGTGGTGCCGGTTTTGATGGGATATTTCATCAGAGGCAAGGTGGTAGCGGAAAACAAGAATCCCGTTAATCGATTACTGATTGCCGGGTACATGCCCCTGCTGAAAACCGTATTGCGTTTTCCGAAAATCACACTTGCCATTGCGGTTGTGATTTTCCTCGTTGGGATCTGGCCGGTTAACAAGATTGGTAGTGAATTCATCCCCGATCTGGATGAAGGTGATCTGATGTATATGCCCACCACTTATCCGGGGCTATCTATTGGTAAGGCCAGGGAATTGCTTCAACAGACCGACAAGCTGATCGCGACAGTGCCTGAGGTAAAAACCGTGTTTGGCAAAATCGGCCGTGCCGAGACAGCCACGGATCCCGCTCCGCTGACCATGATCGAGACCTTTATTCAGCTCAAGCCCAAAGAGGAATGGCGCGAGGGCATGACCACGGAGAAGCTCAAGAAGGAGCTGGATGCGCTAGTGAAATTCCCCGGTCTAACCAACGCTTGGGTGATGCCGATCAAGACTCGCATCGACATGCTGGCCACCGGTATCAAGACGCCGGTAGGCATCAAGGTGGCGGGCGAGGATCTGCGAGAAATTCAGAAGATTGGGCAGCGACTAGAGCAGATCCTCAAGGATGTACCCGGCACAGCCTCGGTGTATTCCGAAAGGGTGGCCGGTGGGCGTTACATCAAGGTGGATATTCAGCGTGCACAGGCGGCGCGCTATGGCCTCAATATTGCTGATGTGCAGCAGGTAATAGCCACGGCCATTGGGGGAATGAATGTGGCGCAGACCATTGAGGGGCTGGAGCGTTATCCGATCAATCTGCGCTACCCGCAGGACTATCGAGACTCGCCAGAACAGCTGGCGCTGCTGCCCATCGTTACGCCCAGCGGCCAACGCATTGCGCTCGCCGATGTGGCCAATGTCTATGTGGAGGACGGCCCGCCAGCGATCAAGAGCGAGAACGCCAGGCTGAATGGCTGGACCTTTGTAGATATCGATGGGGTGGACGTGGGCAGCTATGTACAAGCGGCCATGGCAACGGTCGAGCAGCAATTGGATTTACCGGCCGGTTACTCGGTGGCCTGGTCCGGTCAGTACGAATACATGCTGCGCGCCAAAGAGAAACTGACCTATGTGGTTCCTTTGACGCTTGCCATCATTATCATTCTGTTATACATGAATTTTCGTAACTTCACTGAAATAGCCATTATTCTGGGAACACTACCACTGGCGGTAATTGGTTCAATCTGGCTGATGTACCTGCTTGGCTATAATTTTTCTGTCGCGGTTGCGGTTGGTTTTATTGCACTGGCGGGGGTTACGGTGGAAATAGGTATCATCATGTTAACTTATCTTAACCAAGCATATCACCAATTGATAGATACCTGTCGTGAGCGTGGAGTGCAACCATTAAAAGAAGATTTGCTCGAAGCTGTGACACAGGGCGCGGGACTTCGTGTAAGACCCGTAATGATGACTACGGTCTCCACTATCGCTGGATTGTTGCCCATTATGTTCAGTTCCGGAACAGGTGCGGAAGTTGTTAGCCGGATTGCGGCGCCTATGGTGGGCGGAATGGTGAGTGCTGTGATTTTAACGTTGTTGGTATTACCCGTCGTGTATTACCTATGGCGCACCCGCTCGCTGAAAGCATAATATTGCCAAACTAAATGGGGCAGACTTGTCTGCCCCTGCCGGAGCTCTGTGGTATAAACCAATAAAGCACCAAATGCACAAATAGGTTAATGCTATTTGGTTGATCTGAATCAATCAAAACACCTAAACATTACAGTCATGTCATGTTGGAGCCGGGTTCTACCCCGTTTCCACGGACGGTTTTAAGAAGGCGGTAAACTTGTGATCTTGAGCTGCGACCTTACGTCGCCTTCTTGGGTTGTGGAACCGCTCGATGTAATTAAATACGTCAGCCCTTGCCTCATTCAGGGTTCGATAATCACGGTGATTTGTCCGTTCCCGCTTCATCATGCCGAAGAACCCTTCACAGGCTGCATTATCGGCACAGTGGCCGACCGCACTCATGCTGCATACCAATCCTTGCTGTTTCAAATAACGCTGGTAATCACCACTCGTAAACTGGCTACCTCGATCCGAGTGGAGAATGATCTTCCCATCTCCCTCTCGTTGCCACACCGCCATCTCAACTGCCCGAAGCACCATGTACCGATCCTGGCGATGATGCATCGACCAGCCCGCAATGATGTTGCTGTACAGATCCATCACTACACACAGGAATAGCTTGCCTTCCTTGGTCTTGATCTCAGTGATGTCGGTCACCCACTTGGTGTCTGGCTCCAGTGCAGAGAAGTCTCGTTTCAGATGGTTCTTCACTCCATCCGGACGAACTGAAGGGGCCTTGCGACCCCGGCCTCTGCGGCGAGGCCAGCCCTGCAAGCCAGATTTCGCCATTAGACGCGCCACACGATTGAGGCTGGCTGTTTCTCCTTCCTCCACCAGGTCATCATGCATGCGAGGGGCGCCGATGGCGCCACCGCTGTCAGCATGTATCTCGTGGATTCGTTTGAGAAGCCGCTCATTATCCTGTGCCCGGCTCGAAGGCGCCCGGCCAGACCAAGAGTAGTAGCCGCTCGGAGAGACCTTCAAGCAGCGACACATTAGCAGAACAGGGAAGTCTTGGCGGCAACGCTCAATCGCCTGATATCTCAGGACGACTCCTTTGCGAAGAACGTTGCCGCTTCGCGCAAAAAATCCCTTTCCTTCTTCACTCGTGCCAGCTCCCGTTTCAGCCGGGCCAACTCCGCGTCACGAGGGGAGCCTGAACCCTGGAAGCTTGGGGTGGAGGCATCATCCGCCTCTCTGCGCCAACGAGAGAGAAGATTGGGATTGATGCCCAGTTCAAGGGCCACTTGGCGGCAGCTCACGTCGGGGGGGGCGAGTCTGCTCTACCGCTTCACGCTTGAACTCGGGGCTGTACTTCTTTCGCTTGCTCATAAACACTCCTTGGGCACAGTGTGCCTCTTTTTAGAAGTGTCCGCAGTAACGGGGTAGAACCCCCTCTTAAACGCACCAATATAGATTCAAAATAATTTTAGATACATATCACCTCCATGAAGCCAGGAAGGAATGGCCTTCCTGGTCCCACTTCATGGAGGCTTCATGATCATTCAATGTCCGTCCTGCCG
>NZ_AQOQ01000035.1:0-33898 GCF_002888555.1 Alcanivorax sp. MD8A
GACAAAACACAACAGCTGCACCCTTCAGGCCACGCTGAGCATGCAAGGGGCTTCTCAACAGCCTGTCGGGCCGCCTGTGGCGCGGACTCTATTGGCCACGGCGATTGCCGTGGTGTGTGGCCAGCTTCACGCACAAAGCGGGGAGCCCAACGAGATCGAAACGGTGCGCGTTATCGGTCAGGCGGCCAGTACCGACCGGGCGCTCAGTGAGCAGCGTGCGGCCGATAATATTGAAAGCAAGGTGCGGGCAGATGATATCGGGGACTTCCCGGACAACAACGTGTCCGAGTCCCTGCAGCGGATGCCGGGTGTCTCTATTGAACGGGATCAGGGTGAGGGGCGTTTTGTTCGGGTGCGTGGTGTGGCCCCGGATCTTAATGCGGTTAACGTCAATGGCATTCAGGTGCCGGCGCCCGAGGCCGGACGCCGCGCCGTGGCGCTGGATGTGATCCCTGCAGATTTGCTGGAGTCCCTGACCGTGGTCAAGACCCTGACCCCGGACATGGACGGCAACTCGCTGGGGGGCACGGTGGAGGTTGAGACCCTGTCAGCGTTTGACCGCGATGGCCTGTTTTATTCCGTCAGTGGCGCCGGCAGCTACGACGAGCACACCGATCAGACCAGTCCAGAATTCGCCGTGGCAGCCAGCAACCAGTTTTCACTGGGCGGCGGGGAAAAGAATCTTGGTGTGGCCGGTGCCGTGAGCTGGGGCAAACGCGATTTCGGGTCTGACAACGTGGAAACGGGCGGCGCCTGGGATTTTGATGATAACAATGCCTTGGAAGAATTCGAGCAGCGCGATTACATGATTACCCGCGAGCGGCTGGGTATGGCGCTGAACGTCGATTACCTGCTCAGTGATGACACCAGCCTGTACCTGCGCACTTTGCACAGTGAATTCCGGGATGAAGAAATTCGTCAGGCTAATGTTTTCGCCTTTGACTCTGCCCAGCAACCGGGGCAGACCGGCGTTACCGAAGTGGAAAAAGAACTGAAGGACCGTGAAGAAACCCAGGATATTTCGTCTTTCGTTCTCGGTGGACAGCACGTATCCGGGGAATGGACCACGGATTTTCGTGCAGGTTACAGCACGGCGCAGGAAGACGAGCCACGCCATGCGGACAGCACCGTGTTCGTGGCGGACTTCACCGATGGGGGCTATCAGGGCCACCGCAAGCCTTCAGCGCTGTATCCCACGGGTTTCTATGACGACAGCAACTTCGATCTGGATGAGATTGAAGTGACGGAAGGCAAAACAACGGATGAGCAGGTCGATGTGGCGCTGGACTTTACCCGTGACCTGTACTGGAACGATAACCCGGCATCGATCAAGTTCGGCACCAAAGCCAGCCAGCGCACCAAAGACAGCGATGTGAATGTCTGGACCTATGGTCCCAGTGCCAGTCTGGCGGATCATGCCACCGATGTGGATTACGAGCTCGGCAACTTTGGTTCGGGCATTGATCCGGATTCCATTGACGGTTTGATTGCCGGCCCCGGTCAGTACGAAGATATCGCGTCGGCTATTGAAGACTACGAGATGTCGGAAGATCGTCAGGCGGCGTATCTGATGGGCACCGTGGATATTCAGCAACTGCGTATTCTTGCCGGTGTACGTTATGAGCGACTGGACTTCGAGGCGGACGGTTTCGGCGATGACAATGGCACCATCACCGCCAGTCATTACGACAACGATGAAGATCACTGGCTGCCGGCGTTGCACCTGCGCTATCAGCTGACCAACGATACGCTGGTGCGTTCTGCCTTTACCCGCAGTGTTGTGAGGCCCACCTTTGAGCAGCTTTCTCCCGGGTTTGAAATTGATGGCAGTGAGGCCAGCTTTGGCAACCCGGCATTGAAATCACTGGAATCCAATAACCTGGATCTGGGCATCGAGCATTACATGGGCCGTGCTGGTGTGGTGTCGGCGTTTGCGTTCTACAAGGACATCAAGAACTTTGCCTACCTGACAGACAAGGGGGGCACGCCGGGTTACACCGCTTTTGATGATGCGGAGACCTTCGAGAATGGCAATGATGCGAGCCTCTACGGCATTGAGCTGGCCTACTCCAAACAGTTCAGCGAGTTACCTGCGCCCTTCAACGGCCTGCTGATGGGGGCGAATGCCACCTTGGTGGATTCCTCCGCCGAAATTGAAAGTTACGATGAAGGTAGCGGTACCACCTTCCGTCGTGACATCGCCTTGCCCAGTCAGTCCGATGTCACCGGTAACCTGATGGTCGGGTATGAAACCCAAAAGCTGAGCTTGCGTCTGGCGGCCAATTACACCGGCAAGTTCCTTCAGGAGGTCAGTGATCCGATGGACAAGCGCTATGACATCTACACGGATGATCACATCCAGCTGGACTTCAACGGGTATTACTTCCTGACCGATAACCTGCAGCTGACATTTGAAGCGATCAACATCAATGATGAACCTTTCTATGCCTACACCGGGAAGGAAAAGTTCAACGCACAATACGAAGAGTATGGCCCCACGTTCAAGCTGGGTCTTGCACTGAAAAGCCTTTAACGGGCTTTCAGCAGCCTGTTAATCAGGCGGGCCGGGGGCGTGTTTCCCGGTCCTTTTTTTGTCTGAAGGATGCATATGATGAATATCAAACCATGGGCTTTCGCATTGCTGGTGGTGATGACGGGCTGCCAGGTGGAGCGCCCGGCCGCTCCCTCTTTGGCAGAGAAAGACTGGCAAAAAGAAACCTCACTGGGGCAGCCAAAAGGACTCTGGGTACAGGATGACCATGTGGTGACGGTGGATGCCAACGGCAATCTGGTCAGCGGTCAGCTCACCCTGGCCGAGGGGCAGTTCGAAGGCGTTGAAGGCCGTGTGGATGACAAGGGCGTCGTGCAACTGGTGACGGTGGATACCGCCAGCAATGAGGCGGTGCTGTTCACCCGGCATCAGGGGCAGTGGCAACTGGCCCAGAGAGTGCCGGCCCCCGAGTATGAAATCACCGGGTTCTGTCTGTATCAGGATAGCCAGTCGTTACTGTCGGTGTACCTGCTGGATGAGCGCGGCGGCGCTGACCAGTGGTTGCTGGGGTCGGCGGACAAGGCGTTGCCCGTGCGTCATCTGGTGTTGCCCCCGGGGGTGGAAAGTTGTGCCGTGGATGATGACAGCGCCAGCCTGTATGTAGCGGAAGAGTCTGTCGGTCTGTGGCGCTATCACGCGGACCCGGAGCGTGATGCCGAGCGTCAGTTGCTGGATCGCCTGGCTCCCCACGGCAACATTGCCGAAAACGCCAGTGCGGTGGCCGTGCTGCCCGGTGGGGTGGCACTGGTAGACAAGGAGGCTGGCGCGGTCAATCTGTACCTGGCCGATGGCCGTCTGCAACAACGTTTCGCTGTCCCTGTGCTGGACGAGCCGGAGACCCTGGTAGTGACGCAGCAAGGGGAGCGTCTTGCCCTGTATGCCGTGGATGATGCTGACAAGGGCGTGCAAAGCGTGATGCTGTCCTGGCCCCATGCCGCACAACCCGGCATCACCATGCCTGTAGTGTTGCCCACAGCACAAACCGATAGTGTCGAGCGCTATGGTGATGCCGCCGATGACCCGGCCATCTGGGTGCACCCGACGTCGCCGGCTGACAGTCTGATTCTTGGCACAGACAAGAAGGCGGGTTTGTATGTGTACGATTTGCAGGGCCGCACCCGTCAGTTTCTGGAAGTCGGCAGACTGAACAATGTGGATCTGCGTTACGGTATCGATGTGGCCGGGCGGCGCTGGGACATTGCCGTTGCCACTAATCGTGATCACAACAGCCTGCATCTTTTCCTGATCGATCCGGCCAGTGGCAAGGTGCAGGAAGCGGGTCAGATCGCCACCGGCATGAAGGACATTTATGGCATCTGCCTGTATCAGGACGATCAGCGGTTGTATGCCTTTGCAAATGACAAGAGTGGTGTGATCGAGCAGTGGCAGTTGCTGGGAGGGGACAGCATCACCGGTAAACGCGTGCGCGAACTGAAGGTGGCAAGCCAGCCGGAAGGGTGTGTGGCCGATGAGCAACAACAGCGCCTGTTTGTGGGTGAAGAAGATCGCGCGGTGTGGGTCTTCGCTGCCGGCGCAGATCAGCCGGTGACCGCCACCGAGGTCAAGGCTGCCGGAGAGGTACTGGTTGACGATATTGAAGGCCTGGCCTTGTATCAGGCCGATGACAGGAACTGGCTGGTGGTCTCCAGTCAGGGAGATAACAGCTATGTCATTCTGGAAGCAGACAGCCCGTATGCGGTGGTCGGTAAATTCCGTATCGGCATGAACCCTGAGGCCGGCGTGGACGGTGCCTCCGAAACCGATGGCCTGGAAGTCACCTCGGCAAATCTGGGAGGGGTTTATCAAAAAGGGATGTTGGTGGTCCAGGATGGTCGCAATCGTCTTCCCGATGCGCCACAGAACTACAAGATCGTGGCGTGGAAAGACATTGAGGCGATGTTGGAAAAGCCTTGAGCTACGAGCTGCAACGCGGGGCGGAATCTGGTGGTGATGTTGAACGCCTCGACCGCGCCGAAACCTTTGGCGCGGGCAGGGCCTGGCAAAACCTGCAGGCCCCATCCGCGACTCATAGCTATAAGCTCATAGCTCATAGCTGCTCTAGCTATTACTCCCAGCCCGCCAGTACCAGTTTGCCGATGGTGCTGCCGGACTCCAGCCGGCGGTGGGCTTCTTTCAGATTGTTGGCGTTGATGGGGCCAAGGCCTTCGCTCACGGTAGTCTGAATGACGCCCTTGTCGACCAGTGTCGCCAGCTCGGCGAGACGGTCACCCTGCTGCTGCATCCTCCGGCCAAACAGCGGCCGGGTGAACATGAACTCCCAGCTAAAGCGGGCACTCTTCGGTTTCAGGGGGTTCAGATCCAGGGGGCCGCGGGCATCGACGATGGCACAGATGCCGCCCAGGGGGGCCACCGCCTGACAGGCCGCCTGCCAGTAATCATCCAGATTCTGGGTCACGAAGATGCCATCCATCTGGCCATCGCTGACGGCATCCAGTTGCGGTTGTAGCGGTTGACGGTAATCCACCAGATGATGGGCGCCCATGGCGTCGCACCAATTGGCGGACTGCTCCCTGCCGGCAGTGGCAATGACCGTCAGGCCAAAATAGCGGGCTGCCAGTTGAATGGCGATGGAGCCGACGCCCCCGGCCCCGCCAATGATCAGCAAGGTCTTGCCCTGACACTCGCCAGGGCGGAAGCCCAGCTGGTCTTCCAGAGCCTCCCAGGCGGTCAGCGCCGTCAGTGGCAAGGCGGCGGCTTCCTGCATGCCAAGGCTGTCCGGTTTGCGGCTGACCAGTCGCTCGTCGACACACTGGTATTGGGCATTGCTGCCTTGCCGTTGCGCGCTGCCGGCATACCAGACCCGGTCGCCTGCCTTGAAGTTTTCCACCTCGCTACCCACCGCCTCGACGATGCCGGCTGCATCAAAACCCAATACCCGGTAACCGGGCTGTTCCAGCGGCCGTTGCCGTAATTTGGTATCAATAGGATTAACGGAAATGGCCTGAACCGAGACCAGCAGGTCTCTGGGGCCCGGGGAAGGCAGGTCCAGCTGGATGTCTTCCAGAGCGTGAATGTCGTCGATGGCGCGGGGCTGATTGAATCCAATGGCTTTCATTGACTGCCTCTGAGGGGTAACCGAAACACACAAGAATTTGGCACAAGATGCCGTGCAGACTATGCCACAGTATAACGGTGTCTGCCGTTGGACCTTTGGCAGTGTTGGGAGAGCAGGAGTTCAGATGAATTTTGAAGAATACAGGGCGTTTGATGCCATGGGGCTGGCCGAGTTGATCCAGAAAGGCGAGGTCACGCCCGCAGAGTTGCTGGAAGTGGCCATTGCCCGTGCCCAAGCCGTGAACCCGCAATTGAATGGCTTGATTATTCCCCTCTATGACATGGCCCGGGAGCGTGCGGGGACGACATTAAGCGGCCCGCTGGCAGGGGTGCCCATGTTGGTGAAAGACCTGTTTCAGGAAATCGGCGGCGCTCCCTGCTATCAGGGTAACAAGGCCCGCAAGGCCAGAGACATTAAGGCCGACGTGGATTCCACCCTGGTGGCGCGCTGGAAACAGGCCGGGCTGGTGCCCTTTGGTCGAACCAACACGCCAGAGTTTGGCGCCAAGGGAATTACCGAGCCGGACTCCTTCGGCCCGGCACGCAATCCCTGGAACCCGGACCATACCCCGGGGGGCTCTTCCGGCGGGTCCGCGGCCATGGTGGCGGCTGGCGTGGTGCCGGTGGCTGGTGCCAACGATGGCGGAGGCAGTATCCGTATTCCGGCGGCCTGTTGCGGGCTGTTCGGCTTGAAGCCCGGGCGTGGACGGACCCCGTGGGGGCCGCATTTCACTGAGGCCATGCACGGCATTGCGGTCAACCATGTGTTGACTCGCTCGGTGCGCGACAGTGCCTTGCTGCTGGATATCGCGCAGGGTGATGAGCGTGGCAGTCTGTTCCGGATCGCTCCTCCTGAGCAGGCCTATGCGCTGTCTGCGGCCAGCCGCCCGGGCAAGCTGCGCATCGGGTTTTCCACCCGTTCCCCATTGGGAACGGAGGTCAGCCCGGAAGCGGTGCGGGCAGTGGAAAACACGGTGGCGTTGCTGCGTGATCTGGGCCATGAGGTGGAAGAGGCCGAGCCGCAGATGGATGCCCGCCAGATGTGCATGGACTGGCTCAGCGTCTGGTTTGGGCAGTGCGCGGCGGAAGTGGACGAGGTGAAAGAACTCACCGGTTGTGGCGATGAGGGGTTCGAGCTGGACACGCTGGCCATCGCCGCCTTTGGTCGTGCCACTCCGGCCCACGAGTACGTGAAATGCCAGACCCGCTGGCAGGGCTACATGATTGCGCTGGATGCGTTTCTGGCGCGCTATGACTTCTGGCTGACGCCAACGCTGGCATTGCCGCCCGCCGAGATTGGTGCCATGGCCACACCTCCGTGGCAACAGGCCGCGCTGAAGATGGTGCTGAAAGTGGGGGCGGAAAAGCTGCTCATGAAGAGCGGCATGATTGAGCAGATGGCGCTGGAAAACTTCAAGTACATGCCTTTCACCCAGTTTGCCAACGTGACTGGCGTGCCGGCCATGTCGGTGCCGCTGCACTGGACCGAGGCAGGCCTGCCGTTGGGCTCGCAATTTGTTGGCGGCCACGGCGATGAAGGCAAGTTGCTGGCGTTAGCGGCTCAGCTGGAAGAGGCGGCACCCTGGTTTAACAAGGTGCCGATGTAGCCTGAGCCACGGCCCTTGCCGCGTTATCCTTCTGCCGCCGCCATGGCGGCAGGAGAACGGGCCAGATAAGCCAGCGCCTGCTCCGTATCCCCTTCGTGGATCGGATGGAAGCGCGGGGATACCCAGCGGGCGGTGGCGCGTACCAGAAAGGAGAAGGTGGGCACATTTTCTGTCTGCTTGCCCACCCGCTGCAGTTGCAGTAACAGCTGAGGGATCAGTTTGCGGCCGATCTTGCGGGTTTCCGGGTCCGGGTCCTGTTTTGCCAGGCTGCGAGCCCCTTCGGAAATAAAGTAGACAAACAGCGGGAACACAATGGCCATCAACGCCTGACGACTGACGTAAAAGCCCAGCTGGGTACGGCAAAGGTGCTCGAACAGGTCGTAGGCGACAGTGCGATGTTCCACCTCTTCCGCCAGGTGCCACTTGAACAGGTCGACCATGGTGGCATCGCCGTTGCGCTCCCAGCTTTCGTTATCCATGGCCCATTGGCCAAGCACGCCGGTGAAATGTTCGATCGCCGCGATCACCCCGACCCGGAACACCAGCCACTGTTTTTTCCACACATCCCGTTGCAGCATCTTCATGCCGAACGGGGCCTCGCCCAGGAAGGTGCCGAACAGCCACTCGATACGAGTCACATACGCTTCCACGCTCAGGCCGTGGGCTTCCAGATAGCTTTGTGCCTTGCTGTGGGCGCGGGAATGGATGGCTTCCTGGCGGATGAAGCCCTGTACGTCTTCACGCAACGCATCGTCCGTGACCATGGGCAATGCCTGGTTATACACCCGGCAAAACCACAGCTCGCCAGCTGGCAGCAGCATATGAATGCCGTTGATCACATGGGTCGAAAACGGATCATCCCGGAGCCAGTGCAGGGGGGTATTGGCAAAATCGAACTGCACTTTGCGGGGCAGGATTTGATGACGCTGTGTATGGGACATGGTGTGGCTCTCTATGTGCTTTCCAGGGCTTTGTGATCCGGGGCGCCTGCGCGCGGGGCCCTGCCTGGTTGTCATGCTAAAAAGCTACAATGAAACTGTGTCATTGGTCAATGTAATCGTTTGGCCCTGGATTGTCTGCGGCTGAGCGTTGCGGTCATATGCATGCAAAAGTGAAAGAAATTCGTTTGTCGGTGCCAGCCTTACAAAATTTACGTATTGAATCTTCTTCACATTTGTAAATCATTCTCATAATCAACAATACTGCGCGGCGATTTTAATCAGACGACGCAGGTGGCTGAGATGAAAAAGGGGTATGGGGCGCCGTTGCTGGCAGGCCTGGTAGCAGGGGGCTGGGCAATGCCGGCCATGGCAGAAGAGAATCAGGCCCATGAGCTGGGCTCGGTAAAGGTGGTATCCGCTGCCGGTTACGAGCAGAAGTTGACGGATGCACCGGCCAGTATTTCCGTTATCAGTCAGGAAGAGCTGCACAGCCGGCCGTTCACTTCCGCCATTGATGCGGTGCGTGAGCTGGAAGGGGTGGACGTGGGTGAGACCCGTGACAAGACCGGCCAGTCCACCATCTCCATGCGTGGCATGGGCGCTGATTACACCCTGATCCTGATCGACGGTCGTCGTCAGAACAACCACGGTGACATCTACCCCAACAACTTTGGGGGTAACCAGTTCAACCATATCCCGCCGCTGGAAGCTATCGAGCGCATTGAAGTGATCCGAGGCCCGGCCTCCACCTTGTACGGTGCCGACGCCATGGGCGGGGTGATCAACATCATCACCAAGAAGAATTACACCCGTTGGGGTGGTGGCATCAATGTGACTCGCACCATACAGGAGTACGATGAGTACGGTGATTCCAGCACGACGGACTTTTCTGTCTCCGGCCCACTGGGTGACCAGTTTGGTCTGGCCGTTCGCGGCAGCCTTTACGATCAGGATGCGTCCAACCCGGAATATGCACCGGTAACGGACCCCAATGGGGTAGTGCAAGAGCGTGAGCTGGGCTTCGGCGGTGGTGGTCGTACTGTTGACAACGAGGATACGGCGCTCGGTTTCACCCTGCGTTGGACCCCCACGGATAATCAACGCATTTCGCTGGACTACGATAACTCTGTCCAGACCTATGACAACTCGGAAAGCCAGCTGGGTACCCACGACAGCCCAGAAAGGTTGCCTCGCGCCGGTTATGCAGAAGACCAGGAGTTTACCCGTGAGCAAATCGCTCTGACCCATGAAGGTGAATGGGGCTTCGGTTTCAGCAATGTGTCCCTGACGTATCTGGCTACAAATAACGAAGGTCGCACCATGCCGCTGTCTGCAGCTGAGCGTGCCGAGTATGACGACATCATCGCCAACAATGCCGACTGTGTAGCGGATGCGGGCAGTGATGCCTGTTTGGCGGTGCTTGGGTCCACTTTCCTGCCGCGCCCGCAGCGCAAGCTGGAAAGCAATGAGCTGCGCCTGGACGGCAAGCTGGATATGCCGGTCAATGATCAGCATCTGGTTGTGGTGGGTACACAGATCTTGCGTGGCGAACTGGAAGACGGCGTGTTCGGGTTGGAGGGAGGAGACCCCGGCGAAGTGTCGGAAAATAATTTCTGGGCACTCTACGCCGAAGATAACTGGACGATCGTTGAACCATTTACCCTTACGACAGGGGTACGCTACGACAACCACGAAACCTTTGGTGACCAAATCAGCCCTCGCCTGTATGGGGTTTACCAGGTGCGGCCTGGCTGGACGGTGAAAGGCGGCGTGAGCACGGGTTACAAAACTCCGAAGACCACTGACCTGTATGACGGGATTACCGGTTTTGGCGGACAAGGCACTCGCCCTTGGGTGGGTAACCCGGACCTTGAGCCGGAAACCAGTGTGAACTCGGAAATTGCCTTGTACTGGGAAAGTCCGAATCGTCACAACGCCAACATCACTTTCTTCCAGAACGATTTCAAGGACAAGATTTCCCGTCAGGATAGCGAGCTCTGTTCTGCCACTGGAGGTCAAAAGCCTTGCGTGGATTTGGGCAGCTATGACTCGATCGGTGGTGTCGTGACGCAGCCGGTGAATGTGGACAAGGCGGTGATCAAGGGGGTTGAGGTTGCGGGTCGCTATCAGATCTCACCCCGCTGGTCCCTGCGTGCCAACTACACCTATATCGACAGTGAGCAGAAGAGTGGTGACGCCAAAGGTTACCCGCTGACGGGCAGTGCCCGACATATGCTCAACGGTACACTGGATTGGCAGACCACCCAGAAGTTCGGCATGTTCCTGACCGTCGAAGGCCGCCACGATCGCTTCCGTGGCTTCGGCCGCAGCGGCCTGAACACCGACTCCAGCGGTGGTGAGTACTGGAAAGATTATGAAATTTACCACTTGGGGGCACGCCTGATGCTCAACGAGTCGGTGACGCTGCACGCCCGTGTGAACAACCTGCTGGACGAAGACTTCACGACCTACGATGTGGGCTTCGTGGATGACGGTTCCGGTGGTTACGACGTGGAATACTACGACGACTACAACAACAAGGATGCCCGACGTAATTTCTGGGTCGGCCTGCAAGCAACCTTCTGATCCGCAAACCGCCCCTTGGGGGCGGTGTTACTCGCAAGGCGCGACAGGGAAGCCTGCCGTGCCTTGCTTGTGAATTGCGGCCTCACGCCGCTGGGTCACAATGCAGCCTTGTGGCTTCAGTTGCTGATGGTAGAGGCACTGCTGGTGTTAACGGCACCTTTCAGCGAATGGATCTTGTCCACTTCTACCACGCTGCGGCCATCATCATGCTCCACTTCACCGGTGAAGTTCACCCGGGTGCCGGCTTTAAGTGGCCGGTCGGCGGTAAGCTTGTCATCCAGCTCGATTTCGATCTGGCCCTTGCGGTCACGCAGCAAATAACGTTCGTCACCCAGTGACTGAACAATCTCGCCTTCCATGCGTACCTGGGTACCTTCCTTGATGCCCTGATTAATGGCAGCGCTGTCGCTCTCGATAATGTCTCCAGCGGTTACGGTCGCCGCGGCGCCCATCAGTACAGAAGCAATAATCAGTTTTTTCATGAGTCATCCTCCTTGGTTGATGTCTCATGGAATTAGTGGGCGACAGGTGGGGTGATGTTCCTGATGTTTGTAAAAGCCGGGTTAAAGTCCTTGTGGTGGCCACAGGGTTACAGCGGGTGGGCATTGAAGGTATGCCAGAACAGGGTCGGGCCAGGTTGCTGTTGGCTTATCGCGGAAAAGGCGGCAAAGGCCTTGCCGCTGTAAGTGTCTTCGACCAGAAGCCCCTCGCGGGCGGCCAGTGTTTTAGCCTGGCGGGTCAGTTCAGAAGCCTGCCCATACCCCTGGCCCAGGTAGTTGTCGTGCCAGTGCAGCAGGCGCGGGTCCAGCTCGCCGGGTTCGTCCAGTTGTTGCCAGGCGGCACGGGCCATGCTCAGTGTCAGGCGCGCATTGCAGACCGAGAAGGGGCCGAGTTTGTCCTGGGCGACCTGCACGGCGTGAATGCGGGTATTCAGTCCGCTGATCTGGCTGCCCACCAGTAACCCGGCGGCCGTGGCGCAGGACCCGGCCGCCACGACCAGTGCCGCAGGCGCCGGGCAGAGCCCTTCGTCGATCTGCTGTTTAAGTTCCAGCATGGCGTTCACGTAACCCAGGGTAGCCACCGGATTGGAGCAGCCTGCGTAGAGAAAGTAGTAACCGTGCTTCAGACGGCCGGGGTGCAGATACCAACCCAGAGCGGCCCCCATGAGGCTGCCCCGGTCATGCAGTCTGGCGCCGGCCTGTTGCATGGCCAGGCGGTTTTGCCTGACCACTGGTGAGTCCGGTTGCGGGAAGGTGAAGATGTCGCATCGCAGTCCTTCTTTCTGGCAGAGCAGGCTGGTGGCCAGGCCCGCATTGGTGCCGGTGGCGCCCAGGGTGACGACGGTGTGGGCATCTTCACGACGAATGTCCGGCAGTATCCATTCCAGCTTGCGCAGCTTGTTGCCACCGTAGGGGCGGGCACTGATGTCATCGCGTTTGACCCAGCAATTTGCGCCGAGACCCGGCAGGGGTTCCACTGGAGTGGGGAGCGTGCAGAGTGCGCTGGGGTTGAGCATGGCCAGCTCCGGGTAACGTTCCAGCAGTGGCCACGGCATCACGCACCCTCGCCCTGGGGCAGTGGTGGCCACCACTGGCGAATGGCCTGATCTTCCCAGACCGCCAGATCACCAAATTGCAGCATGACAAACTCGCTTTGGGTGGGGCGGAAGAAAATCTGGTCGTCCGGGGTCAGGGCCGTCTCGGGGCTGCCGTTGTACATCATCTGATTGGTGCTGGCACCGTAGACACCGTTGGTCTGAATACCAGCGGGAGACACTGGATGGGCTTTCCAGTAGCCCCCATAGATAAAGTAGGTACGCTGACGATTGGGATCCCAGCGCTGCCAGGCGTCACCCAGGGGAATGGGCCCGGGGAGGTTCAGCCCGTCCATGGCCTTGATCACGGGAGCGGCAATGAACACCGCTGGAGTAAAGGCATCCAGGGAGGGCAGATCGAAATCGCTGGCCTTCACCAGACAAGAGCCGGCGCTGAGTTCGTTGACCACGGTGCTGTCGTCGTACAAGGCCAGGGTGGGGCTGCCAGCACCGTTAAAGCACAGTGATTGGGTCTGGTATTGCGGTGCCTGCTGGTATAGCCGATCAATGAACGACTGATAACGGCGCTCGGTATGGCGATGGCCTTCTTCGGCACTTTCGATAAAGCCGGGCAGCTTGCCCACGTGAGCGTCATAGCCCATGAAGCCGCTGAACTGCAGATGCCTGGGGTGGGCATGGATCAGCGCAAGCAGGGCGTCCAGTTGTGATGGGTCGCCAAGGCCGCCACGGTGCAGCCCCACATCGATTTCCACATTGATGCGCATGGGCTGGTCGAGCTCCCGTGCCAGGGCCAGGTATTGTTCCAGACGCGGCAGGCTGTCGATCAACCACTGCAGTTGCAGGCTCGGGTCAAAGCGATGGGCTTCGCCCAGCTCCTGATAAAACCGACGGGCAGCCTGTATCGGCATGGGTTTGCCCAGCAGCATGTCGCAGCCCGGCTCGGCGTCGGCCAGGGCATTCATGAATGGTTGGTGGAACAGCATTACCCGCTGGCTGCCAGTATGGGTCATGACCTCCTGAATCAGGGGCACACTGGGCAGGGATTTGGCCACAATCCGGAAGTTGCACCCACTGGGTATCATGCTCATCAGGGTGCGGCAGTTGTCGGCGAGTCGTTGTCGGTCGATCAGCATCAGTGGACGGCCGGGCCCTGCGCTTTTCAGGGTGTCATTCAATTGCTGGAAGTAACGGTCATGGGCAGCACCACGGTTGTCTGGTCGCAGCAGCCAGCCCCCCGCCGCCAGGGCGCCCAGCCCGATCAACACTCCACGACGTTTCATGTGTTCTCCCCGGTTTGCCCAGGCTTGTGCCTGGTTCATCCTTGCCATGACCACAGGAACAAGCGGCCAATGGGCGTGGCGTACAGTGTTATGCAAACAACCGCTTCAGGTGTGCATTCAGCATTCGGCCTTGCGGGTCCAGTTCCTTGCGCACCTGTTGGAAGCGATCAAACGCCGGGTACAGCTCGGCCAGTTCGTCGCGCCCCAGACTGTGCAGTTTGCCCCAGTGTGGCCGGCCCTGATAGCGGCGCAGAATGGGTTCCACCGGCTGGAAAACCTTCTGGTAGTCCTGGGCGAAATACTGGTGGATGGAGAGGCTGGCGCCGGGGCGCTGGTGGTACATGGACAGTAACCGATCGTCTTCGGCCACGTAACGGAACTCGATAGGGAAGAACACATTGATGTCTTCCTTGCGCAGGGTGTCGCAGACCTCTTCGAGGCAAGCGATGCCGTCCTCGGCGGGGACGGTGTACTCCATCTCGTTGAAGCGCACGGTGCGCCGGTTGGCGAACACGGTGTGGGAGGGGCCAGTGAAGGTGCTGTCTTCCACAAACAGGGTGACCAGCTTTTGCAGGCTGGGGGTCAGCCAGCCGGCATGCATGGCCAGTTTGGAGACCAGCTCCAGCAGCTCGTTGTCATCTTCCCGGGCAGGGCTGTCCTCGGGATCGTCGGTGATCTCCATGGTCTTGACGATGGCTTTCTCGCCGAGCGGAAAGGCAAAGAACTCGATGTGACGAAAGCGATCCTTCTCCTTTTCCACAAAGTCCATAGCCTCACGCAAAGGCAAGGTCCAGGTGTGCTCCTTGAGCCGGTAAGCGGGGGCATGGCGAAAGGTAATGTCGGTAACAATACCCAGGGCACCGACACTGCAGCAGGCGGCAAGGAAGCGGTCGCCATCACTGTGGTCCAGCGTCAGGCTGTCGCCATTGGGCAGCATCAGGCGAAGGGCCTCCACCTGCCCGGACAGGCTGGTGAGTCCGGTGCCGGTACCATGGGTGCTGGTGGCAATGGCGCCGGCCAGCGACTGCAGGTTGATGTCGGGCTCATTGAGAAAACTGTGACCCAGGCTGTGGGCCTGGGCGCTGGCCATGGCCAGCCGGGTGCCGCCGCCCCAGGTAAAGCGTTCGCCGTCTTGCTGGCGCAGTCCGGCCATGGCTTCCAGCGAAATCAGGGTATCGTCCGTGGGCACCACGGCGCTGAACGAATGGCTGCCACCAAATGCACGCAGGCCTGCGTCACTGGCGGTGACGGCGTTGCGTAATGCCGCTTCATCACGGGGAAACAGCAATTGAGCGGGGTTGGCGGTCTGGTTCCCGGACCAGTTCTGCCACTTGGCAGCGGGCTCGGACTCTTGTGCCATCAGTCGCTGGGGCGCCAGCGCACCCACTGCACCCGCGCTACCCAGCGCCTTCAGAAAACCGCGTCGATCAATGGAATCAAACAGTGCCATGCGCCATCCTTGTTCTTATTTGGCACGATCGTACAACAAAGGCAGTTAACAGTGAATAGTTAACAGTGAACAGCGGCGCGATTGCGCGTCGTTGTTATTGCGATGAAAGTGCCCGCGACGTGAATTTGGGGCTGCCTCACGCGTTAAAAAGCAAAGAAAAAACGTGACACGTTATGCGGCTCGCGCAGCCTTCACTGTTCACTGTTCACTGTTCACTGTTCACTGTTCACTGTTCACTGTTCACTGTTCACTGTCGATGCCGAGACTCTCCCACATCGCATCCACCTTCTCCTTGACCGCCTTGTCCATGCTGATAGCGCGGCCCCATTCGCGGGTGGTTTCGCCGGGGAGTTTGCTGGTGGCGTCCAGGCCCATCTTGGAACCCAGGCCGGCCACCGGGGAGGCGAAATCGAGATAGTCGATGGGGGTGTTTTCGACCATCACGGTATCGCGGGCCGGGTCCATGCGAGTGGTGATGGCCCACATCACATCTTTCCAGTCGCGGGCATTCACGTCGTCGTCGCAGACGATCACGAACTTGGTGTACATGAACTGGCGCAGGAACGACCACACGCCCATCATTACGCGCTTGGCATGGCCGGGGTACTGCTTCTTCATGGTCACGACTGCCATGCGGTACGAGCAGCCTTCCGGGGGCAGATAGAAGTCCACGATTTCCGGGAACTGCTTTCGCAAAATCGGCACGAAAATTTCGTTCATGGCCACGCCCAGCACCGCGGGCTCGTCCGGTGGGCGGCCGGTGTAGGTGCTGTGGTAGATCGGGTCGCGACGGTGCGTGATGCGTTCTACGGTGAACACCGGGAACCGCTCAACTTCATTGTAGTAACCGGTGTGGTCACCGAATGGACCTTCATCGGCCATTTCATCCGGGTAGATATGCCCCTCTAGGACGAATTCCGCGCTAGAAGGCACCTGCAGATCGTTGCCGATGCATTTCACCAGTTCGGTTTTGGAGCCGCGCAGCAGGCCGGCGAAGGCATACTCGCTGAGCGTGTCCGGAACCGGGGTGACGGCACCAAGAATGGTGGCAGGGTCGGCGCCCAGGGCAACCGAGACCGGGAACGGCTCGCCGGGATGCGTTTGCTGCCATTCCTGGAAATCCAGGGCGCCGCCACGGTGGCTCAGCCAGCGCATGATCAGTTTGTTGCGGCCGATCAGTTGCTGGCGGTAGATGCCCAGGTTCTGGCGTTCCTTGTGGGGGCCACGGGTAATTACCAGCGGCCAAGTGACCAGTGGACCGGCATCGCCGGGCCAGCAAGTCTGGATCGGTAGCTGGTACAGATCCACCTCGTCGCCTTCCAGGACCTTTTCCTGGCAGGGGCCGCTGCTGGACACCTTGGGCGACATGCTCAATACCTTGCGAAACACCGGCAGTTTTTCCCAGGCGTCGCGGAAGCCTTTGGGAGGCTCCGGTTCTTTCAGAAACGCCAGCAGTTCGCCGAGCTCTCGCAACTCTTCCAGTGACTCCCGGCCCATGCCCAGCGCCACCCGGCGTTCGGTGCCGAACAGGTTGCCCAGCACCGGGGTGCCGAACCCTTTCGGATTTTCGAACAGCAAGGCCGGGCCACCTGCGCGCAGGGTGCGGTCGCAGATTTCGGTCATTTCCAGATTCGGGTCCACCGGCACGGTGATGCGTTTGAGTTCCCCGCGCTGTTCCAGCTGGGTAATGAAGTCACGCAGATCGCGGTATTTCATGGCGTTCCTTGTTGGTAGGGTGCACCGGAAGGTTGTGTGGCGAGTATAGCAGGGTGGGGAGGTAAGCTCTCAGCTCTCAGCTCTCAGCTACAAGCTACAAGCTACAAGCTACAGGCTACAAGCTACAAGCTACAAGCTGCAAGCTACAAGCTACAAGCAACAAGCTACAAGCTACGCTTGGTTGGAAGGGCAAACCCAAAATAGTTCCGGTTTTTTTAGAAGAACGGAAACGCCATCCAGATCGTTGAGTTCGGCGCCAATAAATAACCTGAGCACGTCGTAGGGACGTAGCGCAGCCCCGAAGGGGTGAGCGAAGCGAATAACCATGCTCGCATGGCGATCCGAGTCTAAACGAGGGAGGGATTCCAGAAACACATCCAGAAACCCGCCAGATATAAAGGGTGAGAAAAATCCCAACGGCCTCCCCCGGACAAAAAAACAAAGACCGAATCTTTCCTCGCCTAGGCTTGGATCGCCATGCAAGCATGGCTCCTACAATCCCAATCCCGAGCCACCAACGACAACAGGGACGCCAATAAAACAAAAACCCCGCCGGGGCGGGGTTTTGCATATTGCGAGGTGCATGCTGTGTGCCAGCGCCTCTTATTTGCGCTTCATGGACTCGAAGAATTCCAGGTTGGTCTTGGTCTGCTTCATGCGGTCGATAAGGAATTCCATGGCGCCGATTTCGTCCATGGGATGCAGCACCTTGCGCAGGATCCACATCTTTTGCAGTTCATCTTCGCCTACCAGACGCTCTTCGCGACGGGTGCCAGATTTCTTGATGTTCATGGCCGGGAATACGCGTTTTTCTGCCACCTTGCGATCCAGGTGCAGCTCCATGTTGCCGGTGCCCTTGAACTCTTCGTAGATCACTTCGTCCATCTTGGAACCGGTGTCGACCAAGGCGGTGGCGAGGATAGTCAGGCTGCCGCCTTCCTCGATGTTTCGCGCGGCACCGAAGAAGCGCTTGGGCTTTTCCAGGGCGTGGGCGTCGACACCACCGGTGAGTACCTTGCCTGAGCTGGGCTGTACCGTGTTGTAGGCACGGGCCAGACGGGTAATGGAATCCAGCAGGATCACTACGTCTTGCTTGTGCTCAACCAGTCGCTTGGCTTTCTCAATCACCATCTCGGCCACCTGAACGTGACGGGCCGGGGGCTCGTCAAAGGTGGACGCCACCACTTCACCGCGCACGGTTCGTGACATTTCAGTCACTTCTTCCGGGCGCTCGTCGATGAGCAGCACGATCATGTGGGTTTCGGGATTGTTGCGGGCGATGGATTGAGCGATGTTCTGCAGGAGCATTGTCTTACCGGCTTTGGGCGGGGCCACGATCAGGCCGCGCTGCCCTTTGCCAATCGGGGCCACCAGATCAATCACCCGGGTGGTGATGTCTTCGGTGGAGCCGTTGCCGATCTCCATGACCAGACGCTCGGTGGGGAACAGGGGCGTCAGGTTTTCAAACAGGATCTTGTTCTTGGCGTTTTCCGGCTTGTCGAAGTTGATCTCGTTGACCTTGAGCATGGCGAAGTAGCGTTCGCCATCCTTCGGGGGCCGGATCTTGCCGGAAATGGTATCGCCGGTACGCAGATTGAAGCGGCGAATCTGGCTCGGGGAGACATAGATGTCGTCCGGGCCTGCCAGGTAGGAACCTTCGGCGGAACGAAGGAAGCCGAAGCCGTCCTGCAGGATTTCCAGTACGCCGTCACCATAAATGTCGGAGCCATTTTTGGCAGCGCGTTTAAGGATGGAAAAGATGACGTCCTGCTTGCGGGTTCTTGCCAGGTTCTCGAGGCCGAGTTCTTTGGCAATGTCCAGAAGTTCTCCAATCGGCTTCTGCTTCAGTTCAGAAAGATTCATTGGCGGTCTGTTTTGGTCTTGGATGAATGAGAGGATGCACCACCTGCGGTGCCGCAGTTGTTATGAAAATCCGGTTATTTCGGAATCTGGCCCGGCAAGCCTAGGGGGCCATCAGGAATAAAAAGGTAACCAGAGGTTCCGAAGGACTTACTAAAAGGAGGTGCTTGACTTAAAGCTGGTTCTGGAATCTACCACTCTGACAGGGGGCTGTCTATAGGTGGCTGACAGTAACCTCCCGGCCAGTTGACCGGGGGTTACAGAGGGGTGCCCGGATATTACAGCGTGCTGTCCAGGAAAGCGGTCAGCTGGCTCTTGGACAGGGCGCCCACTTTGGTGGCTTCGACGTTACCGTTTTTGAAGACACTCAGGGTTGGGATGCCGCGAACCCCATATTTCTTGGGGGTTTCCGGGTTGTCGTCAATGTTGATCTTGGCAATGGTCAGCTTACCTTCGTACTCGCCGGCCAGCTGTTCCAGGATCGGCGCGACCATTTTGCAGGGGCCACACCACGGTGCCCAGTAATCGACCAGCACAGGGCCGTCTGCATTGATGACCTGGGCTTCGAAGTCCGCGTCGGTCACATTGATAATCTCGCCGCTCATTGAATTCTCCTGCTATAAAGGGATTGGCTGGCCCGGGCGAGGGCCGTTGCGCTGGGGAATAATATCAGGGTGTGGCCGGGCATTTTCAAGCAACCGCAGTCAATAATCCCGAGAGTTAGCGGCTATGACATCGTAACGCCATGATTTTTGGTTAGAATCGACCCAACGAGAGAAGGAGCTTGCATGGAGCACGGCGAACATCTGGCCGCCATTGATCTGGGGTCGAACAGTTTTCATATGGTGGTGGCCCGTCAGGTACACGGGGAAATCCAGATTCTGGATGGGCTGTCCGAGAAAGTGCAGCTGGGCGCAGGCCTGGATAAGGATAATCGACTGGATGCCGACACCCAGGAGCGGGCACTCGAGTGTCTGGGGCGTTTCGCCCAGCGGATTACCGGGATTCCCCGAGGTAGTGTTCGGGTGGTGGGCACCAATACCCTGCGTCAGGCGCGCAACGCCCGGGAGTTCATTGCCCGTGCCGAGGAGGTATTGGGCCACGATATCGAAATCGTGGCGGGCCGCGAGGAGGCCCGGCTGATTTATCTGGGGGTGGCGCACACCTTGGCCGATGATGCCGGGCAACGTTTGGTGGTCGATATCGGCGGCGGCTCGACCGAGTTGATCATCGGTGAGCGCTTTGAGCCTTCGGAAACCGAATCCCTGCACATGGGTTGCGTCAGTTTTGCGAAACGGTTCTTCCCGGAAGGGGCGCTTACCGAGAAAGCATTTGATCGTGCGGTCACGGCGGCCCGGCAGGAAGTGCTGTCGATCCATGCCAACTACCGGCGGATCGGCTGGGTGCAGAGTGTGGGCGCGTCCGGGACGATCAAGGCGATCAGCCAGGTCTGCGTCGAGAATGGCTGGTGTGAGAGCGGTATCACGCTGGATGCGCTCAAGAAAGCCCGCAAGAAAGTACTGAAGGCGGAAAGCCTTGAGCGGTTGTCTCTCAAGGGGCTGCGCGAGGATCGGGTGCCGATCTTTCCGTCGGGGCTCGCGATTCTGTATGGCATTTTCGAACAGCTGGGGCTGGAGCAGATGGAGGTCTCGTCCGGAGCCTTGCGCGAAGGCTTGCTCTACGATCTGTTGGGCCGGTTTGGCCATGAAGATGTGCGTGACCGTAGCATTCAGGCCTTGATGAATCGCCACCATGTGGAGCGGAGTCAGGCCGAACGGGTGTGCGATACGGCTATGGCGTTGCTCAAACAGGTTGCCAGCGATTGGGGGCTGGCCGGTGAGGACATGGCAGATTCCCTGCGCTGGGCGGCACTGCTGCATGAGCTGGGGCTGGCGGTGTCCCATAGCCAGTTCCACAAGCATGGCGCCTACCTGATCACCAATTCGGATTTGCCGGGTTTCTCCCGTCAGGAGCAGGAGGCCGTGGCGGTGCTGGTGCGTGGCCATCGCCGCAAGGTGCCGCTATCGGCGCTGGAGGATGTGCCTGAAGATGAGCGCGAGCCGCTGTTGCGCCTGTGTCTGGTGCTGCGCATCGCCGCGCGGCTTCATCATGCCCGCTGCGATGAAGCGATCCCCGATATTGGCCTGAAGGTGGTCGACCACCGGCTGACCCTTTCGTTTCCCGCAGGCTGGCTGGAAGAGCACCCCCTCACCCTCGCCGACCTGGAGCAAGAGCAAGAGTACTTCCAGCAAGCAGGCTGTGAGCTAAACTTGAGCTGAGTGTTTGTTCTATCGTTTGCTGGCAGGCCCGGCAGAGGCGGTAGTGTCTGGGGTGGGAGCGGTGGTTCCACCGCGAATAAGCGGCGTGGTGCTAGCTATCGCGATCGAACGACCGCTCCCACTTTGCCTTGTTGCCTGCTGTGGAGGGCTGCGGGAGGGAGAATCGCTGCTGGCGGTGTGCTCAACCCGGTTACGGTTGATTGCTGGCAAGTGGTACCGGCTCCATAGCGTCTCTCCCGGCCCCCTACCCCAAAGTATCAAGCAGCGTTTGCTGCGCAATAAACGTTTCTTCTCCCTCTACCGGCTGGGCGCGTTGGTAGCTGCCATCGGGCTGCAGTAACCAGGCTCGGCTGTTGTCGCGCAAATAATACTGCAGGCCTTCTTCCAGCATCTGGGTCTTCAACGCCGGGTGATTGATCGGGAAGCAGGTTTCTACACGGTTGAACAGGTTGCGGTCCATCCAGTCGGCACTGGAGCAATACAGCAGGTCTTCGCCAGCATGGTGGAAGTGGTAGATGCGGGTGTGTTCCAGAAAACGTCCTACGATGGAGCGCACCCGAATGTTGTCGGACAGCCCTGCGATACCCGGTTTCAGACAGCAGATGCCGCGAACGATCAGGTCGATTTGCACACCTGCCTGGCTGGCGCGATAGAGCGCCTGGATGATGTTCTCTTCAGTCAGCGAATTGAATTTGGCGATGATGCGTGCGGGCCGACCGGCCTGGGCTTCGGCGGTTTCAAATTCGATCCATTCGATCAGTGACGGGTGCAGGGTGAAGGGCGAGTGTTTGAGCTGTTTCAGGCGAGCGGCCTTGCCCATGCCTGTCAGCTCCTGGAAGATCTTGTGCACGTCCTGTCCCATGGCCTTGTCGCTGGTCATCAGGCCGTAGTCGGTGTACAGCTTGGTGGTTTTGGTGTGGTAATTGCCCGTGCCAAGGTGCACATAACGTTTGATGCCATCCCCGTCGCGACGCACCACCAGCAGCATCTTTGCGTGTGTCTTGTAGCCCACCACCCCGTACACCACGATGGCGCCGGCTTCCTGCAGGCGTCGCGCCCCTTCGATGTTGGATTCCTCATCAAAGCGGGCTCGCAATTCCACGATGGCGGTCACTTCCTTGCCGTTACGCGCTGCGGTTTCCAGGTGATCCAGAATTTCCGACTTGGTCCCGGTGCGATACAGGGTCTGCTTGATCGCCAGTACCTTGGGATCACGGGCGGCTTCTGCGAGCAGGGTAATGACCGGCTGAAATGACTGGAAAGGGTGATGCAGCAGGAGGTCTTCCTGATCAATGGCATCAAAGATGGACTCTGATTTTTTCACCGTGGGGTGAATTTTCGGGGTAAAGGGCGGGTAGTGCAGGCGCGGGCGATCCACGCTGGTAAACATCCGCGCCAGATTTACCGGGCCATTCACCTCATAGAGGTCATCCTCGCCCAGTTCAAATTGCTCCAGCAGATAGTGCATCAGATGGCGTGGGCAGTTGTCCGCCACTTCCAGGCGCACCTCGTCACCATAGCGACGGGACAGCAGCTGGCCTTTCAGGGCGCTGGCCAGATCTTCCACTTCTTCGTCCACTTCCAGGTCCGCATTTCGGGTGACCCGGAACTGGTAGCAACCGGTCGCTTTCATGCCCGGGAAAAGGTCGGATACATGGGCGTGGATCATGGAGGACAGGAACACAAAATTGTCGTCGCCGTCGCCGCTGATCTCGTCCGGAATGCGAATCAGGCGCGGCAGTGAGCGGGGGGCAGGCACGATCGCCAGCCCGGTAGAGCGTCCGAATGCATCTTTACCGTCCAGCGGGACAATGAAGTTCAGGCTCTTGTTCACCAGCCGTGGGAAGGGGTGCGAGGGGTCCAGCGCGATGGGGGTCAGTACCGGATAGACTTGCTCACGAAAGTATTTTTTCACCCATTCGGCCTGGGCGTCGGTCCAGTCTTCGCGGCGCAGGAAGTCGACTCCTTCCTCGCGCAGGGCCGGCAACAGGATGTTGTTCAGAATGTGATATTGCCGGTCCACCGCTTCATGGGTAATACGGCTGATTTCCTTGAGCAGTTCAGCGGGCAGCATGCCATCCGGGCCGGGTTGGCCGGTACCGGTTTCCAGCTTGTTGCGCAGGCCGGCCACCCGAATCTCGAAGAATTCGTCCATGTTGCTGGAAAAAATCAGCAGGAAATTCAGTCGCTCCATCAAGGGATGGTTGTCGTCCATGGCCTGCTCCAACACCCGCAGGTTGAACTGCAACAGGCTCAGCTCCCGGTTGAAGTAGTAGTCCGGGTTATTGAGATCAATGGCGCTGTGTTCGCTGGCAATGTCATTCATGGTGTCGTCCTGACCGGAACCGCAAGGGCCCTCTATTCCATGACATAAATGTGACATGGGAATGACAGGGGCGGGGAAATCTCCTTGTGCCAGCTTAATCCTCGTCGTGTTGCAGAAAAAGTGGTGAATCCAGTTCGTCAGACATGGTTGGGAGCTGACAAAGCTTACTTTTCAGAAGGGTGACAACAATATAGAATGCGAATCGTTCTTGTTTTCAGTCTTTCTTTGCTTTGTTTTGGAGTTTGCCAATGACTTGCCGATATCGCGCGATTTGGGGCGCGCCGCTGGTGGGGATGTCCCTGCTTTCCCTTTTTCCTGTGGCTGCACAAGCAGACGATGCTGCCCAGGCCAATGAAATCCCTGCCGTTGAAGTGAGTACCGAAGCCCAGGAAGGGGAGGGGTACATTACCGAGGGCGGCACTGCGACGACCGGCAAGCTGAAGGTGCCGGTGGAAAAGACGCCCTATGCGATCACCGTGGTCAACCAGGAATTCATCAAGGATACCGGTGCCAAGAATATTCAGGATGCATTGATGTATTCCTCAGGCATTTACGCTGGCGCTTTCGGCTTCGATACCCGCGGTGACTGGGTGAAAGTGCGGGGCCTCGATGCCTCTTTCTATAAAGACGGGCTACGCTCTCTTTATGGTAGCTATAACAGCGTGCGTACCAATGTCTATGCGCTTGAGAGTGTAGAGGTCCTGAAGGGCCCGTCTTCTGTGCTATACGGTCAGGCTGAGCTGGGCGGTATCGTGAACTCCGTATCCAAACTCCCCAAAGCCCGGCAGCAGGGGGAAATCTGGGCGCAGGTGGGCTCCTATGATCGCAAGCAGTTGGCGGCCGATGTCACCGGCCCCATGTCAGAGGATGGCAAGCTGTTGTATCGCATGGTGGCGCTGAAGCGCGAGAGCGGTACACAGGTAGATTATGTCGACGACAATGGCTTCCTGTTTGCGCCGTCTTTCACTTGGTTGCCTACCGATAGCACCACAATTTCCCTGCTGTTCAATACCCAGGAAAACAACGGCGGTATCTCCGCACAGTTCCTGCCCGCGCAGGGCACCTTGTTGCCTAGCGCGCTGGGAGATATCCCGGTGAATACCTTTGTGGGGGAGCCGAGCTGGGATCGTTATGACCGCGCACAGGATGAAGTGACCCTGTTCGTCGATCAGCGTCTCAATGATAGTTGGGCTGTCGCGTTGACGGCTCGTCATACCAAATCAGAGACCGAAACCCGTGAGCACTGGGCGGCCATTGGCTACCCTGTCAGTGCCACTGGTGATATTTTCCGCTCTATGCATATGGCGGACCGCTCCACCGACGTGACGAATTTCGATGTGCGCCTGGAAGGTGACTTCAGTCTGTGGAATACCCGCCACATCATGGCTGTGGGTGTGGATTATCAGGATGCTCTCTGGGAAGAAGAGAACTACTTCTCTGGTGTCGTGGGTACAACGCTGAACATGTATAACCCGGTGTATGGTTTCGTTAACTACGCAGGGCTGGCTCCGGTTGATCGCAACGATAACGGCATTCGCCAGTCGGGTGTCTACCTGATTGATCATGTTGAAGTGGGCAATGTGGTGGTGTCTGGCGCCCTGCGTCACGACGAATCCACCAACACCGTCTATGTGGTGAATGGTCCAAACAACCAGAGTGATGACAGCGAAACCACAGGCCGTCTCGGCTTGATGTACCAGTTCGATTTTGGTCTTTCTCCCTACATCAGTTACTCCGAAGCGTTTGTGCCTAATCTTGGCAACAACCCCAATTCGGGTGTCGGCCTTGAGGCAACAACCGGTGAACAGCAGGAAGCGGGTATCAAGTACTTGAATGATGCGGGGGATCTGTCTGTCACAGCAGCTTACTTCTATATCGAAGAAACCAACCGTGTGGTGCAGGGGGCAAGCCCTAATACCGTTGACCAGATTGGTGCCAAGTCTGAAGGTTGGGAAGTGGAAGTGAAGAAGCATTTGGGCAACCTGGAGCTGCAGGCCAGCTACACCGATATTCGTGCGATCAATGACGAGAGCGGTGAGCGTTTGCCCTATCTGGCTGACCAGACCGCTTCGGCCTGGGCCAAGTACGAAATGGAAAACGGCCTGCGTTTCGGCGCTGGGGCCCGCTACGTTGGTGACAACGTGGGGTATGACTATGGCACGGGGGCAGGCCCGGATGTGCCGTCCGTTACCATGTACGACGCGATGCTGGGTTACGCGGCGAATCAGTGGGACTTCAGCGTGAATGTCCAGAACCTGACCGACGAGGAATATGTCTCCTGGTGTCGTGGCCAGGCTGGACCCAACGTGTATGACTGTGGTTACGGTGAAACCCGCACTGTCATGGGGAATGTCCGTTACAGCTTCTGATAGCGGAACAAGCATAAAAAAGCCGGCGCATGCGCCGGCTTTTTTATATCTGGCAGGCCAGAGATTATCCCTGGAAAATCCAGGATTGCTGAATAATATCCAGTGTCTGCATTTCGGCGTCGCTGGGGGCGCGGGCCTCGGCAGTCGCAACAGCAGATGTAGCAAGTCCCAGTACCAGTATCAGGGTACGCATAGCATGACTCCTCGGGTCAGTGACCCAATCTCAGAAAAGTATCAGCGCGAATAAAAGCGGCGAAATCATAACCGCTTTGTGCCGATAGCCATTGGCTGCAGCACGGCCGGGCGGGGCGTTGCGGTGTATCCCGCCCGACGAGCGACTTGATTTATATCGTATAGTGTAAATACACTAAAATAAAGCGTCATGCTTGCCGCCTTCTCTGCAGGGTGGCAATGCTTTGGCATTTTTAGTGTATATACATTAAGGAGAAGACAATGAAGGCGTTCCTGATTTTGATGGCGTTGTTCAGCCGGATTGCCCCCGCCAGAGCCAGCCGCATGGCGTTAAACATGATGACCTCGCCGCGGGTGGCGGGGGTCCGTCGTGACAGCAATCAGGCCCTGCGGGATGCCGGTGAGTGCATGCCGGTAGGGACCCGCGCCCGATGCTGGGTGCGCCCGGGCGGGCCACGGCGGGCGCTGTTTGTGCATGGCTGGTCAGGGGATGTGTCGCAGTTTCACGCGATTTTGGAGACCTTCGATCCGTCGGATTGGACCTGTTTCGTGCTGGAAATGCCTGGTCACGGAGTGATGGCGGACGGACCATCGAGTGTGGGGGAGTTCATCACGACGGTTAGAGCCGCGCTGGAACAGATGGGAGAGCCGGTGGATCTGGTGGTAGGGCATTCCATGGGGGCGTCGGCACTGGCCTTTGTGCTGGCGGAGCGCCCGGAAATTCCGCAGGCCGTGCTGATCTCGGCGCCAACGGACTTTCGCGCGGTGGTCGGTCGCATGGCGAGGTTTCTTCGCTTCGGTGCCCGTGCCCGGCAGGGGTTGCTGGACGCCATGGCGGACCGGGTCGGGATCGGTTATGAGGTGCTGGATATTGCCCGCCGGGGGCGCGGCATCGAGAGTGAGGTGTTGGTGATCCATGACACGCTGGATCGGGAAGTTCCGTTTAGCGATGCCCTGCGTCTGCATCAGGCGCTGCCCCATGCCAGCCTGTTTCAGACCCAGGGGCTGGGGCATCGGCGGCTGCTGGAGGCGTCCCAGGTCCATGCCGCCATTGAGGGGTTTGTGCAGCCAGCGGCGGCCGTCAGAGTGTCTGCTTGACCTGGCGACTGAAACCGCGCAATTCACGGGCGATGTCAGCCCAGTTGGCGGCACCGACCAGCGACTCGAATTGCTGCTGGGCGTGCTGCCAGCCCTGCAGGGCTTGTTGGTAGCGTGCTTCACCGTCTGCGGTCAGGCTCAGGCCCAGGGCGCGTTTGTTGCCGGTGGGGGCTGCCTGCACCAGACCGTTGTCGATCAGTTTGTCCACGGTCCGCTGCAGGGAGGTACGCTCCATGCCGAGCAGTTCCGCCAGCTGGAAAATGGATTCCGGCGGCCGCGCCTTGATGGCATTAAGCACGGAAAACTGGGTGATGCGCAGGCCGCTGTCCGTCAGGCTGCTATTGAACAGCCGGGTCACCAGCCGGGAAAACACTCGGGAGTGCAGGGCGGCGCATTGCAGGCCGACCTGCTCGGGATCGGGGGTAGGGCGTTGGCGGCTCATGCGAAAACTCCGGATAAAGTGTGCATGCATTATATGGCCGCACCGGCCCGGGTTGGCAAATCAGCCGTTCAGTTTGATGGCGGCGGCCTTGGCAAAGTAGGTAAGAATACCGTCGGCCCCGGCGCGCTTGAACGCCAGCAGGGATTCCATCATGACCTTGTCCTGGTCCAGCCAGCCGTTCTGGAAGGCCGCCATGTGCATGGCGTATTCGCCACTGACCTGATAGGCATACACCGGTACCCTGAACTCGTCCTTCACCCGCCGCACCACGTCCAGATAGGGCATGCCGGGTTTGACCATCACCATGTCGGCCCCTTCGGCCAGATCCAGGGCAATTTCATGGAGGGCTTCATCGGAATTGGCCGGGTCCATCTGGTAGGTGGTCTTGTCCGCCTTGCCCAAGTTGCCGGCGGAGCCCACCGCGTCCCGGAAGGGGCCGTAGTAGGCGCTGGCGTACTTGGCGGAGTAGGCCATGATGCGGGTATGGATGTGGCCGTGGGCTTCGAGGGCGTTGCGGATCTCGCCGATGCGGCCATCCATCATGTCAGACGGGGCGATCACATCCGCGCCGGCCTCGGCCTGGGACAGGGCCTGTTTGACCAGGGCGTCCACGGTCTCGTCATTGAGCACATAGCCGTTGTCATCAATGATGCCGTCCTGGCCGTGGGTAGTGAACGGGTCCAGCGCACCGTCAGTGATGATGCCCATCTCTGGCACGGCTGCCTTGATCGCCCGCACGGCGCGCTGGGCCAGCCCTTCCGGATTCCAGGCCTCGCGGCCGTCCAGGGTTTTGACGTCCGACGGGGTCACCGGGAACAGGGCCATGGCGGGAATGCCCAGCCTGGCCAGCTCCTCCGCTTCCTTGACCAGCAGGTCGATGCTCATGCGTTCGACCCCGGGCATGGACGGCACCGCTTCGGTCTGGTTGCTGCCTTCCAGCACAAAGACCGGGTAGATCAGATCGTCCACGGTCAGGGTGTGCTCGCGCATCAGGCGACGGGAAAAATCATCGCGGCGCATACGACGCAAACGGGTGGCGGGCCAGGGGGCACGGGTGACAGACATGGGGTGGAATCCTCTAGTAACATGGGGCGCCTGATGCGAACCCTGCCGGTGGCAGCCATGTGTGCATGGCAATCCGGGCTTCGGGACGATCACCACACAGGCGCGGTGCCTGAGGCCGGGTCGTAGAGATGACATCAGACGCAATCACGAGAGTTTAGCAAGAGCCGTAGACGATGGAAAAACAGCCGGCCTTTCATCTGGCCTTTCTGGTAAATGATCTGGAAGACGCGGCGGATTTTTATGTCCGGGTGTTGGGTGGTCGCCGTGGTCGCGATGCCCAGAACTGGATCGATATCGATCTGCACGGCCACCAGTTGTCGTTGCACAAGGGTGAGGATCTCACCCCGATTCAAGGCTACAGCGAGGTAGATGGCCATCCTGTTCCCATGCCTCACTTTGGGGTGGTGCTGGATTTTGCGAGCTGGGAGACCCTGGTGGCGCGAATCCATGAGCACCAGTGGCCGTTTCTGCTCAAGCCTCGCGAGCGTTTTATGGGGCAGCCTGCCGAGCAAGGCACATTCTTCGTGCAGGATCCCTCCGGGAATACCCTGGAATTCAAGGGGCTGCGCGAGCTGGAACGGATTTTTGAGGTGTAGCCATGGGCCGCTGGCGACCAACGGGCAAGCCCGCCTCCAAGTACATTACCGCGGAAGGCTACCGCAAACTGAACGACGAGCTGCAGTACCTGTGGAAGGTCAAGCGCCCCGAGGTGACCCAGGCCGTGCAGGAAGCTGCTGCTCAGGGGGATCGTTCGGAAAATGCGGAATATATTTACGGCAAGAAGCAGCTGCGGGAAATCGATCGGCGAGTGCGCTTTCTCAGCAAACGACTGGATGACATGACGGTGGTGGAGCGGCTTCCGGAAGACCAGAGTCGGGTGTTTTTTGGTGCCTGGGTTGAGCTGGAAAACGAGCAGGGTGACCTGGAGACCTATCGTCTGGTGGGGCCGGATGAGACCGACACCGAGCGTGGCTATATCAGTATTGATGCGCCGTTGGCACGGGCCTTGCTGAAAAAACAGGTAGAGGATGAAGTGGAGGTGCGAACCCCGGCGGGGGAGCGTTGTCTGTTCATCAATCGTATTTGGTACGTGGAAGCGTAACCGCCGTAGGGCGGAAATGGGCGTGAGCCCATCTCCACCATTGTCGGCGGAGATTGCCGAGACAATTTCCGCCCTGCAAATAGAGGAATTATCCGTCCATGAGAGCCAACCGCCGCGTCTGGTTTTTTATTCGAAAATCCCTGCTGGGCGGGCTGACCATCCTGTTGCCCATCTCCATCATCGTGTTCTTCTTCCGCTGGATCTACCAGACGGTGACGGACATGATTTCCCCGTTTACCTCGGTGTTCATCAATGCCTTTGGTCTGCCCAAATTCGTGGCCGACTGGCTGGCGGTGCTGGCGGTCATGGTGTTGTGTTTTCTGGTCGGTACCCTGGTGGCAACCCGGTTGGGCAGCTGGTTGTGGCAGCAGTGGGAAGAGAATGTCATGACCCGGTTGCCCGGCTATACCACGGTGCGGGAAGTGATTGCGCAGCTGATGGGCAACAGCAGCGACAGCCCGTTCAGCCGCGGTGAGGTGGCGCGGGTCTGGCTGTATGGCCGCAACGTGGATGTGTCGGTCACTGCCCTGGTCACATCCCGCCATGCCGATGGCCACGTTACGGTGTTCGTGCCTACCGGCCCCAATCCCACCAGTGGCTTTATCTATCATGTGGATGAAACGCTGGTGGAACTGCACCCGGAAATCGGTGTGGAAAGCATGATGAAAACCGTGGTCGCCTGCGGCGCCGGCACCGCATTGTTGTTCAAGACAGACTCCCCGAAAAAACCGTAACGTGCTCCGCGCTGAAGTCGCTGCAGGAGTCCATGCTTGCATGGAAAACCCGGCGGCAGCGCGGAGTTAAAAGCGCCTCACAATCGAGTCACGAGAAGCGAGTTTCGAAAGGCAACAAGTTTGTGGCGTTTGAAAGCCCCGGTCTTGATCTTCGAAACTCAAAACTCACCCGACATTTTCTAGGCACTCAATGCCGCCGATTTCTCTGCCAGCGCATCGTGCATGAAATCCCGCATGGCTTTCAGATAACGCCCCTGATCCAGATGCAGCATGTGGTTGCCCGGGAACCAGTGGATGTCGCAGTCCTGCCAGTGTTGTTTCAACAGGAAACTGTGCTTGGGGGGCGCAAAACGGTCGCCGGCACCGCCGATGATCATGCGGCCCTTTTGGGGTACCTGGCAGGGCCAGGTGAGTGGCGAGTGTAGCGCTGTGAGTTGGCGCAAGCCGGCCAGATCCGTGTCGTACACTTTGTGGAACAGAGGGAACTGCAGGTTCACTGGGAACCAGCTTTTCATCAGGTCCATGATGCTGACCAACGGTACATTGGGAATGGCGAAGGCCAGGTCTTTTTCCAGTGAGGACAGCAAGCCGGTGGTGTAGCCCCCCAGCGAAATGCCGGTGGCGCCGATGGCCGGGCTGCCCTCGTCGCGCAACATGTCGAGAAAAATGCGCAGGTCATGAATCGCTTGGGCAAAGGTTTCGTTCAGCATGGCCATGCCCTGGCTGAAGAACTGCGCGCCACTGAACGGTGCCAGCGCGCCCTTGCGACGGCCATGGAAGGGCAGGGTGTAGAGCAACACATCAAACCCTTGTTTGTAGAACCAGGGTAGGGCCAGCCAGCGGGTGTTCAGCCAGTACGGATCGGCCACAAACCCATGAATCATGACCAGGGTCGGGCGCGGTTCGCCGTGGTGCTTCCAGTGTTGGGCGCAGGCAATGCGGTTGCGACGGTGTGCCTGGTAACGTTCGCTCAGGGCCGGGTTCACGGTGTCAAACGGGGAACGAAACTGCAGGGTGTGGGCCTGGCCGTCTTCCGGCTGGAAGTGGTAGCGGGCCACCGGACCTCGCTGGATTCTGGGGCGCACCGTGGGCGGGCGGAAAAAGTGCTGCGGGTCACCGCTGTCCAGATACTGGCGATAGAAGGCTACCAGGTCGCGCTCTTCTTTTTGCTGGCGCACATTCAGGCTGGCGGGCAACGCGGCGGCGCCGGCCATGCAGGCCAGCCCGGTGCGGGCGAGGGTGTCGACGCTGGCGGTGTAATCGATGCGCCAGCGCGTGTCGTTGTCGGCCAGAAAATGGTCTGGCATGGCGTGAAACCCGCGTGGCAGGGTTTGCCACCAGGGTTGGGTCAGCCGGGGAAGATCATCGTCACAATAGTCCTCCGGCCGGATGCGCGGCAGTTCGGTCATGGCCTGCTCCCGTCGTTATTCTGCGATGTCTCAGTAGACGCCGCAGGAGGGAGGGCTGCAATGACCGAATCTGCCGTTGGGCACATGGCGAAATGGTCAGGCGCGTTTGATGAAGCTGACAATGCGTTTCAGATCCTGGCGGGCTTCCGGCAGCAGCGGCACCATGATCGGCCAGACATGGAACAGGCCGGGTCGCTCGATCCATTCCACCTTCACTCCCGCCTGTTCGGCCGCCCGGCGTACCAGCTTGCTGTCTGAATAGAGCACTTCGTCCGGGGTGACCGTAATCAGCAGCGGGCAGATACCTTCATAGTTGCCCTTGCAGGGCGATGCATAGGGATGGTCGCGGTCATTTTCATTGGGGATGTAGAGGTTGATGGCCGAGCGCACAATGTCGGCTGACAGCATGGCGTCACTGGCATCCAGCGCATCCAGCACGCGGTCGTCCGGAGTGGCGTTGCTGCCCGGCGACAGCAGGACCGCACAGCGCGGTTGTGGCAGACCCTTGTCACGGATATGCAGCAGGGTTGCCAGGGTGAGCCCGCCGCCAGCGGAGTCGCCAGCGATCACAATGTCCTGTGGCTGTTTGCCAAGGCCCAGCAGGTATTCATAGGCCTCCATGACCCGATTGACCGCCTCCGGGTAGGGGTGCTCGGGGGCAAACGGGTAGGTGGCCAGATACACCTCGCCTTTCAGTTTTTTGGCCAGACGACCGGCCAGGTTGTGGTAGGTGCGGGTGACGCCGCCAACATAGGCGCCACCATGCAGGTACAGCACGGTGACGGCGGGGTTCGTCACACTCAGGCGTTCGCCACGAAACTGGGGCTGATCCACCTGGCTGAGTTTTACCCCGAATGGCATCAGAGTCAGGCTGGGGGTGCTGTTGAACACCTTGCGAAGGTGGCGAACCACCTGCTCATCACTCAGTCCGGAACGTTTGATGGTGCGCCGGGTTACGGCTTTAACGAGGGTCGCCTGAAGACTCATGGGGAATCCGCTGTGTTGTTATTCAGGGCATCTACCTTAATGGCCGTTCCGTCTGAATGGCAGGGGTGAAGAGGCCAGTAAACAGTCGCCTGGGGTCAGGTTTGCGGCATAACAGGCCAATCGGGTTGATCGAGCTTGTGGTATGCGGGCGGCTTGCCTATGTTGCAGTGTGGTTTTTACGACATTGAGGCAGGTCATGCAGTCAGGAACAGTCGCCAGCAATGGTATTGAGCTTTTCTACGAAAGCCGTGGCCCCGAGAATGGGGAGGCGATCGTGTTCGTTATGGGGCTGTCTGCCCAGATGGTGTTCTGGCCGGAATCGTTGCTCGACAGTCTGGTTGAGCGGGGCTACCGGGTGATCCGCTTTGATAACCGGGACGTGGGCAAGTCATCGCGTATTCGTCGGCGTCTCAAGCATGGTCCGCTCACGGCCATCATGCGGGGTTATATCGGTCTGTCTGTCGATGCCCCCTACACCCTTCATGACATGGTGGACGATACCGTGGGTCTGCTGGATGCGCTTGCCATCGACAAGGCCCATCTGGTGGGGGCATCCATGGGCGGCATGATCAGCCAGCTGATGGCGGGTAAATACCCTGAGCGGGTGTTGTCACTCACCTCCATCATGTCGAGCAACAACAGCCGTCTGGTGCCGCCGCCGAAGCCGGAGGCCCTGAAGGCGCTGGTGGCACCGCGGGTGAAGATTGAAACAGAAGACCAGTTTGTGGCGTTCGGTCTTGAGATGATGGGCAAGTTGGCGGGCACCCTGCCCCAGGGGCGGGACGAGCTGGCAGACATTTATCGCCAGTGTTGGGCGCGCGGCATCAACCCGCTGGGGATTCGCAACCAGTTCCTGGGGATTGTCGCTACCGGTGCCCTGACACCCTGGCTGAAGAAAATCACCTGCCCGACCACCGTTATTCACGGTGGCGCGGACCCGCTGATTCGCCCTGCAGGCGGCAAAGCTTCTGCCCGTCATATTCGCGGCGCCAAGTTGGCGATCCTGCCGGGCATGGGGCACGACTTCCCGCCGTCCTTGCTGCAGCGTATGGGTGAGCTGATTGCCGAAACCGCGGGGCGTGCCAATTCGGTGGGGCAGCCAGCGGTGGCATGAGAGAGTGAACAGTGCACAGCGCGCGGTGGCGGGCTGTTTTTGCTGGAAGGGATGAGGCCGCCCCTGTCAGAGGGGGCGGCCTTTTGTTTGGCTTATCGCGGATTTCCGGGAAAGCCTGATTTAATCCCCTTTTGCCGTAGGAGATTCTATGTTGTCCATC
>NZ_AQOQ01000036.1:0-32060 GCF_002888555.1 Alcanivorax sp. MD8A
ATCGGCGTGAGCCGATCTCCGCCGTTGCGAAGTGCTTGCCAGCGAAGCCCGTAGGCGTTTCAGCCTACGAATGATTGCTGGCCAGATCCAGATAAAGTTTGTGTAGCACATCCAACTGGTCATGTAGCCTCTGCAGCGAGCCATGGTTCTCGACGACATCGTCCGCCTGATCCAGCCGTTGGGTCCGTTCCAACTGAGCCTTCATGATGGCCGCAACCTGCTCTTCGGGTACCTGGTCCCGGGCCATGGTGCGCTTCACCTGCAGTTCAGCAGGAGCATCAATGACCAGGGTGCGCTGCACCAGGTCTTTCTGGCTTGTCTCGAACAGCAAGGGAGAAACGAGCACGGTGTAAGGTGACTTGCTGGCGGCAATCTGGTTGCGAAGTTCCTGACCAATGGCCGGGTGGGTGATGCCTTCCAGTGCCTTGAGTGCGTCCGGGTCGGCAAACACGATTTCGCGCAGCGCGCGTCGATCCAGCGCGCCATCTTTCGCGATCACATGGTTGCCAAAACGCTCGGCAATCGCCTGCAATGCCGGCTGACCGGGCTCCACCACCACCCGCGAGGCCAGATCCGCATCCACAATGGTAATGCCCAGCTGGGCCAGATAATCCGTTGCGGCGGTTTTGCCACTGCCAATGCCGCCGGTGAGCCCTACAACAAACATGACATTTCCTTGGTCTTCTCACTTTTTGTTTTGTAGGAGCCATGCTTGCATGGCATGCCCGGATCGCCATGCAAGCATGGCTCCTACACGGGGGAGGAGGGCGAGTATCAACCGACCTTAAACATCCCCAGATACGAGCTGACAATGCTATCGCCCCACAGCAGGGCAATCCAGCCGGCCGTGGCGAGGTAGGGGCCGAAGGGGATCTGGGTGCGTTTCTGGCCAGCAAAGATCATGGCGCCGACTGCGAAGACAAGACCGACCACCGATGAGAGCAGTATAATCAGCGGCAGGTACTGCCAGCCCACCCAGGCGCCGAGAGCCGCGAGCAGTTTGAAGTCCCCGTACCCCATGCCTTCCTTCCCGGTTAGCAGTTTGAACAGCCAATACACGCTCCAAAGGGAGAGGTAGCCTGCCATGGCGCCAATCACGGCATCAGGCAGGGACACGGGCGAGATGCCCAGCAGGGCAGCAAGCAGGCCAGCCCAGAGCAGAGGGTAGTTGAGGTCATCCGGCAACAGGGTCGTGTCGGCATCAATCATGGCCGCGGCCAACAGAGTCCACGTCGCCGCAAGGGTGAATACCAGCCATCCGCCATAGCCAAACTGCCAGGCACAGATGCCAGCGAGAAGGCCGCTGACTAGCTCGATAAGGGGGTAGCGTTTGCTGATGGGAGTGGCACAGCCGCGACAGCGGCCTTTTAACACTAGCCAGCTGACAACCGGTACGTTTTCGTACCAGGCAATGGCGTGCTGACACTTGGGGCAGCGCGAACGCGGGGTCACCAGATTGAATATCTCGTTGTCCGGTTCTTCGGGTAATTCGAGAATCTCGCGCGCCTCATGCCGCCAGCTGCGCATCATCATCTCAGGCAGGCGGTATATCACCACATTCAGAAAACTGCCGACCAGAAGCCCAAAAAAAGCACAAAGCCCAACCAGCAAGGTTGGGCTTGAAGAAAGGAACAAGGAAAGGTTATCCATTTTTAGCCTACTACCGCCCCCATCTGGAAAATCGGCAGGTACATAGCGATGATCAGGCCACCGATAAGTACCCCCAGCACGGACATGATTAGAGGTTCCATCATGCTGGTCAGGCCGTCGACGGCGTTGTCTACTTCTTCTTCATAGTAGATAGCGACCTTCTCGAGCATTGCATCGAGTGCACCGGATTCTTCACCGATGGCGGTCATTTGTAATGCCATCGCAGGAAAGACGCCTGTAGAGCGCATGGCAAATTGAAGTTGCTGGCCAGTTGAGACATCTTCCTTAACCTTTAGAACCGCGTTCCGGTATACCACGTTCCCTGTAGCCCCGGCACAAGCGTCAAGTGCCTCAATCAGGGGAACCCCTGCAGAAAAGGTGGTTGAAAGGGTGCGGGCATAACGGGCAATGGTGGACTTGAACGCAAGGTCGCCAACAATAGGGAGTTTGAGCGTAATTCGGTCCAGTGCATCTCGAAAAGCAGGAGAGCGCTTTTTCAGTTCACTGAAGCCCATCACAAAGGCGATAAGAAAAACGAGAATAAACAGGAAATTATCCTGAAGGCCTTCGGAAAGGTTAATCACGAATTGTGTGAATGCAGGTAATTCGGCACCAAAGCCCTGAAACAGTTCCTCAAATACCGGTACGACCTTGAGCAGAAGAATAGCTGTAACGATAGCGGCGGCGACCACAACGGTTGCCGGGTACTTCATCGCTTTTTTGATCTTCTGTTTTAGCGCTTCGCTTTTTTCCTTATAGATTGCGACTCGATCCAGCATGGTCTCCAGGGCGCCGGACTGCTCCCCAGAGTCAATCAAGCTGCAGTACAGATCATCAAACTGCGCAGGGTGTTTGCGCAGGGCGCCAGCAAAGTTGCTCCCGCCTTCGACTTCGGCTTTAAGTTTCAGTACGACGTCTTTCATTGACGGGTTATCGAGGCCATCGGCCACGATCTCAAAAGCCTGGACCAGTGGTACACCGGCTTTCATCATGGTCGCCATTTGCCGAGTGAAAATCGTGATATCGATCGGCTTGATCTTCTTTTTTCCGCCGATGCTGATTTCACGTTTCTTGACGACTTTTTTGGCGTTGATCCCCTGTTTTCTCAGCTCTGCACGCACCAGTGCCGGGCCTTTACCAGAGGTTTCCCCTTTGACCTTCTTGCCTTGGCGGTCTGTGCCCTCGTAAACGAAGGTGGCTGTTTTTTGTTCTGCTGCTTTCGTCGCCATAATTAATGTCCGCTGGTTACACGGTTAACTTCTTCCAGGCTCGTCACTCCCTGCATGACCTTCAACAGACCGGAACGGTGAAGGTCATTGAACCCTTCTGCCCGGCACTGGTCAGCGATCTGGATGGAGTTCCCTTCTTCCATGATAATACGGGCGATGCCGTCGGTGATTTTCACCACCTCGTAGACGCCAACTCGCCCTTTGTACCCGTTCTTGCATTTTTCGCAGCCCTGTGGGCCATAAACAGTAAACCTGTTCTCAAGATCTTGTTCAGTGAATCCCATCTCACGCAGCGATTGTTCTGGCACTTCAACCTTGGTCTTGCAATTGTCGCACAATCGTCGTGCCAGACGTTGAGCAATAATCAATAGCACAGAGGTGGCAATGTTAAATGACGGCACCCCCATGTTTCTGAGGCGTGTCAGAGTCTCTGGGGCGCTGTTGGTGTGGAGTGTTGAGAGCACAAGGTGGCCGGTCTGCGCCGCCTTGATGGCAATGTTGGCGGTTTCCAGATCTCGAATCTCCCCCACCAGAATAACGTCGGGATCCTGGCGAAGAAATGCCCGAAGGGCTGAGGCGAAATCCATGCCCTGTTTGGGGTTAACGTTGACCTGATTAACCCCTTCGAGGTTGATTTCCACGGGGTCTTCGGCCGTGGAGATATTCCGTTCAGGCGTATTGAGAATATTTACCCCGGTGTACAGGGATACGGTTTTACCTGAGCCGGTTGGGCCAGTTACCAGAATCATGCCCTGGGGTTTATGCAAGGCATCCATATAGAGTTGTTTTTGAAAATCCTCGTAGCCGAGGGCATCAATCCCCATCTTGGCGGATTCTGGGTCCAGAATTCGCAGTACGATTTTTTCACCGAATAGCGTTGGACAGGTGTTCACCCGAAAATCGATGGACCGGTTCTTGGAAATCTTAAGTTTGATTCGGCCATCTTGAGGAACCCGTCGTTCAGAGATATCTAACCGAGACATGACCTTCAGGCGGGCGGATATCTTGCTGGCGATATTGACAGGGGGTTTCGACACGCTCTGAAGGATACCATCCTGACGGAAGCGGACACGGTAGGTTTTTTCGTAAGGTTCAAAATGCAGGTCAGAGGCGCCGCCTTTGATGGCGTCGAGAAGAAGCTTGTTCACAAAGCGTACGATAGGTGCATCATCTGCTCCGGATTGGGTTTCATCGGTTTTTTCTTCCCCGCCACTGATGTCCAGATCATCAAGGCCTTCGTCCAGATCGCCAAATGCCTCGCCTTCTGCTTCTGACTCCAGTTTTTCGATCCAGTCAGAGAGTTTGTCTTCCTCTACAATGACGGTCTCAATGTTCAGGCCAGTATTGAAGCGAATTTCTTCCAGGGCCGGAAGGTTGGTCGGGTCAGAAACGGCGACAAACAGGCGGCTGCCGCGGCGGAACAGCGGTAAGACGTGGTGTTTGGATATCAGTTTGGGGTCGGCCAGATCCTTGACGCGACTGTCCTGTGAAAAGGTGCTCAGGTCCAGAATCGGATCGCCGAATTCCTCTGCCACGGCAAGGGCGACCTGCCGGGCGGATAATGCGCCGCTTTTCACTAGATGGCGGACCAGGCTGGCTTTTTCCTGCCTGGCCTCCTGAAGGTATTGCTGTGCGGCTTCAGGTTCCAGTAACCCCTGCTGGATCAATCTGTTTGGTAAGCCGGTAAAGGTAGTCATGGCAACCTGCTTCTTTATCTTTGGTGTGGTCGGTTAACCCAACACTTTTTTCGTAACATACCGGTTGTGGCCTGTACTGGGAAGCCCGGATGTCGCTAAATCAGGATCTTGCGACATAATGCTCAGTGAGAGGGTGAGCTTTGCTCGGGTTGCGTTTTCCCGTTTAAAGGTGGCGTAAATTGTCCATCCAGGCAGAGAGGGTGACGCAAAGCGTCAGTAGTTGACGTGAAATGCTTTTGGGCTGCTTTTGTATCGAGTGGGCTTGGCGAAGGCGATTGGGGTGACAGGTGGCCTAATTACAAGGGGTTGGGACTGATAGTCGGACTACGAAAAAAGTTGGCCCAGTCTGTGCATTGGTTAACAACAGATGCTCGCCAAGGGTGAGCTCAACATAATAATTTGCCAAAAGTTGGAGAAAACCACATGAAGAAGCAAATGCAACAGGGTTTCACCCTTATCGAACTGATGATCGTTGTTGCCATCATCGGTATTCTGGCGGCTATCGCGATCCCGGCTTACCAGGATTATGTTGCCAAGTCTCAGGCCTCTTCTGCTCTGGCCGAAGTTGCTCCGCTGAAAACCCAGTTTGAGCTGATGGTCAACGAAGGCAAGACGCCTTCTCTGGTCCGTACCGACGCTGGCTTTATCGGTCAGGAAGCAAACTCTGGCTCTTACTGTGATCTGGCGATCACGTACACCGCTGCTACCGGTGTTGGCACCATCGCCTGCACCATCAAGAACGCAAATCCTGCCGTTCTGGGTGAAGTGCTGACCATGTCTCGTGACGGTGATGGCGTTTGGGATTGTGGCACTGGTGGTATGGATGCCAAATACCGTCCGGGTCAGTGCAGCTAATACTGCCTAACCGGGTTTCATGAAAGCGGGCTTCGGCCCGCTTTTTTTGTTTTGAAGGGGCTGCAAGTGCATTTGGGGTTTCCTTATCTTCTGTTGGTCGCTGTGTTGGCGGTGGCCCCTACAATCGATCTCTTCCCGAGCCTGGGCTGGCATGATCAGCAGCGTGTTTTGCAGATTATGGCCTTTGCGGTGGCAATTCTCGGGCTTTGTCAGCAGGCGATACGTTCCCGGAAAGCTGTGCTGGCCGGCGGGATTTATCTAGGGCTTTGGTTGCTCTGGGGCTTGGGCTGGCTCTGTGTTCTAGCTTCTTTCAGTCTGCCCTGGGCATTGACGGAATTTGCGCTTTGGCACGGCTTATGGGCCGTGATGTTGTATATGATTTTGGCGCTTCAGGACAAGCCGGAGCGTCTGCAGGTGTTGTTCTGCCTGGTGGCGTTTGTGGTGGCATTCTTGTGTACCCAGTTTCTGGCGTCACTACTCAGTGCTTTTCTATCGGGTGCGAAACTTTATGCCAGAGCGTTGCTGGACGGTTTTGAGAATCTGCGCTGGCTGGGTCAGTTCCAGACCTTGAGTTTGCCATTGTTGGCCGGTCTGGTTTTGATGCAAACATACCCTCGGTGGAAAAGGCTCTCATATGTCTTGCTGGTCATTTGGTGGATCACGGTCTGGCTGGGGGAAACACGAGGAACCTGGCTGTCTATCACTACCGTACTGATGGTTTCAGTGTGTCTAGGGCCTCTTGGTCGCCGGTGGGGGCTGGTGCTTGGGTCTGCAGGCGCTCTGGGGTTCGGTTTTTTTATCGCTATCTTCTATTTTTTGGCTGATTGGCTGGGCGTTCCGTATGAAGGGCGAGGTCCAGATGCTTTGGTTTATGGCTCGTCTGGGCGTATCGGTATGTGGTTGGATGCGATGGAAAAGGCGGCCGATTTTCCCTGGCTCGGCAGAGGTCCCATGTCTTACGCCGGTGACTTCACCTTTCCGTTTTCCCATCCTCACAATGCGCTTGTGCAACTGGTGTATGAGTGGGGGTTTCCGTTTGCTCTAGTCGTGTTTGTGTTGCTGCTTATTGCTGCGGGCCACTGTGCTTCTTATCTGTTGAAAACTCGTTCGAGCAGGGACGTTACTGCCTACAGCGTGCTGATGTCACTGGCCGCGCTTCTGGTTCATTCCATGGTGAGTGGTGTTGTTGTTATGCCATATTTGCAGCTGTGGCTGGCGGTTTTGGCTGGTGCCGCGTTCTCGTGCGTTAAACTCCATGATGGCGCTGGCGCTGTTGGAGGGCGGAGGCTGGGAGCAGGCGTGATGGGGTTGATGCTGACGGCATCTCTGGCGGTTTTGGTGGCGGTAACGGTCAGGGATCTTCCTCGGCTGATAGATTTTGAGCCTCGTCAGAATTACGGGGGAGATGGCCCTCGTTTCTGGTCTCAGGGGGGGATTCGTCTGGACGACAAAACAGGACTTATTGACCGCGGAGAGTACAGATGAAGCGAGAGCCGTTAGCGGTGGAGCCGTAACGATAGATCCACCGCCTGAACATGCTTTGTCAGTGCGCCGGAGGACAGGAACCAGTCACGGCCGGCGGGCAAGCCCCCGGCGTTCTCCACTGTCAGGTTGCCAGACACTTCCAGTGCAGATGAGGTGGCCATTTGGGCTGCCTGGGCCAGCATCTGGGCACTGAAGTTATCCAGCATGATCTGGTCTGGCTTGAGCTCTGCGGCTTCCTGTAACTCTTCCAGTGTTTCCACTTCTACAATGATTTTCTTGTCCGGTGACAGTGCCCGTGCCCGTTCGATGGCAGCGGTGATGCCACCGCAGGCGGTGACGTGGTTTTCCTTGATCAGAAAGGCGTCATACAGGCCAATGCGGTGGTTGTCGCAGCCGCCGCACAGCACGGCATACTTCTGGGCGGCGCGAAGACCGGGAAGGGTCTTGCGAGTGTCCAGAATGGTGACCCGGGAGCCACCGACGGCATCCGCGTAGCGGCGTGCGGCGGTGGCGGTGCCCATCAGGGTCTGCAGGAAATTCAGGGCGGTGCGCTCACCGGTAAGGATCTGGCGGGTATTGCCGCTGAGAGTGCATAGGGCTGTGTCAGGAGTGAGACGGTCACCGTCGGTCACGTGCCATTGGAGTTGAACGTCACCCAGTTGGCGGAACACCTCATCAGCCCAGGCGGAGCCACACATGACGGCGCTTTCTCGTGTGATGATGGTGGCTTCACTGGTACTGTCATCGTCGATCAGTTGGGCGGTGATGTCCCCTTCGCGAATGTCTTCTTCCAGCGCAAAGGCCACATTTCGGGCGATGTCATCACGGAGGTATTCGGGCAGGGGTTGGGTCATGGCGGCGTGTCTCTCGGGGTTGGCATAAAAAGCGGCCCTCTCCCTGTCCCTCTTCAGCACACCGGAGAGGGGCCCTCCAGCAAGCAAGGGCGTGTTCGTTGCTGGGGGCAAGGGCGCGGCGGTGAGGATACCAGTGACGGGCGCGGGTGTTAATCGGCTTTGTCTGGTGGTGTGTCTGAGCTGTGGTGGGAGCCACCGCGAAGAGCGCCAAGCGTATCGTGGTCACACGACCACTCCCACAGGAGCGAGGGGCGATTTAGCGTCGGACGTCCGACTTCAGACGTCCGACGGGGCCTGCTCTTACCGTTTGGCAAAGAACTCCCGGCTGAGCTGAACCACAATGGGGGACAGTAACAGCAGTGCGATGAGGTTGGGGATCGCCATCAGGATATTCATGATGTCGGCCAGCGCCCAGACGAAGTTGAGGCTGACCATGGCGCCAAGCGGCACGGCGATAACCCAGACGACCCGGAACGGCATAACGGCCTTGGGGCCGAACAGGAACTGGGTACAGCGCTCACTATAAAGACTCCAGCCCAACAGGGTGGTGAAGGCAAAGATGGCAAGGCTGCAGGCCACAATGGCATTGCCAACATCGCCAAAGGTGGCAGAAAACGCCATGGCCGAGAGCGGAGCCCCCTCTGCACCACTGGTCCAGACCCCGGTGGAGACGATGGCGAGGCCGGTGATAGAACAGACGATAATGGTATCGATAAAGGTGCCCAGCATGGCGATGGAGCCTTGGCGGGCCGGGTGATCGGTGTTGGCAGAGGCGTGGGCGATGGGCGCGCTGCCAAGGCCGGCTTCATTGGAGAAAATGCCCCGGGCAACCCCGAAGCGAATGGCTTCTTTCACCAGTGCACCGGCGAACCCGCCTGCCGCGGCTGTCCCGGTAAACGCGCTTTCGAAGCAGAGCGCCAAGGCATCAGGGATGGCGCTGGCGTGGTCCACCAGCACGATCAGGCCTGCCAGCAGGTAGGCCAGTGCCATGAAAGGCACGATGAAGGTGGCCACCGTGGCGATCCGTTTCATGCCGCCCAGTACGACCAGGCCGACCAGCACGGCGAGAGTGACACCGGTGACCCAGGTGGGCAGGCCAAAGCTGTCACTTAACCCGTGTGCCACCGAGTTCGCTTGCACACTGTTGCCGATGCCGAAGCCTGCCAGCATGCCGAACACCGCAAAGGCCAGGGCCATCCAGCGCCAGTTTCGGCCGAGACCATTCTGAATGTAGTACATGGGGCCGCCGACATATTGGCCGGCAGCGTCTTTTTCGCGGTAATGCACGGCCAGTACGGCTTCCGCGTATTTGGTGGCCATGCCGACCAGGGCGATCAGCCACATCCAGACCAGTGCGCCCGGGCCACCAGAGTGGATAGCGGTGGCAACCCCGACAATATTGCCGGTGCCGATGGTGGCTGAGAGAGAGGTGGCCAGAGCGGCGCTGGCGCCAATGGTGCCAACCCCTGTCTGGGGGCCAAACATCTGGCGAAAGCCAAAGCCCAGCTGGCGCAGGGGAAGGAAGCGAAGAACCAGTGTCAGGTAGATGCCGGTGCCGGCGATGAGGATGAGCGCCGGCCATCCCCACAAAATACCACTTATCTGTTTGAGAATTGTAACTGCTGCATCCATGGCTATCGTCCAGAACCCCTGAAAAGCCTTAGGCTAGGGGAATTCGACGGGCATGGAAAGCGTTGGCGCGCCAGGATGTCAGGCCTATACTTTGGTATATGTGCCAACTAGTTCAAAATTCGTATTCATGTTTGTGTGATACGGTATAAATATCAAAACAATCGTCCCAATGAAGCGGGTTCATCGCTGGGGGTTCCATGTCCAATGTCACCAAGCTCACGCCTGTGACCGGTAAGGCGGCGCCAAGCCAGCTGCCGCGTCCGCTGGAAAAGGTCCGTGATAGCTACCTGAAGCTGGTGTGTGCCTATCTGAGTGACATGCTGGATGGCGCTGATGATGCGCTCTATGACCTGGCCGAAAAAGAAACGGACAGTGAGCGTGAGCGTTATTTCGAAGCCATGCGCGAGCTGCGTATTCAGCGAGCCGGCCTGGAAACCGGATTTCGTCAGTCCCTGGGCAACCAGTTTCAGAACCTCAAGAAGCAGCCGGAGACGCCTTCGGCACTGGATACCCCTGTGGATCTGGAGTCGCTTAGCCTGGTGAATGAGGACGAGCTGGAGACCTCGGTTGCGCTCGATAATATGGCGCGCCGTGCCCGCAATGGCTGCGATGAGCAGATGCGAGTGCTTACTCACCGAATGGAGTATTTGCTGGAAGGCAAGGTCTCCCTTTCTGAGAAGAATAACCCGCTGGAGCCCCGCCAGTTGGTTTCGGCCTTTAACGAGGGCCTGGAAAAACTGGATATCGACATTAAGGCTCGCCTGATTGTGCTTAAGCTGTTTGAGCGCGAAGTGATGGCGGAAACTGGCTTTATGGTGTCGGAGGCGAACAAGGTGTTGATTGATGCCGGTGTCCTGCCGGACATGAAGTCCGCCCCGATTGCGCCAGCTCGCAAACCGGGAAGCCGCTCGCTGGGCCGATCTGCTGAGCCCGGCGAAAATGCCACCCTGGGTGGTGGTCAGATGAACGATCAGATGTTCGGCTTGCTGCAAGAGCTGCTGGTCACCATGCGTGGCATGCAGGGCGGTGTTGCCCCTTCTGGCGGTGGTGCGGGTAACGCCGCAGCCGTGAATGCGCCCATGGCGGTGATGCAAAATGGCGTTCCCTACCTGAACGGTGCGCCAGTCGCCAACCCTGCCTCGGTTCACCAGGTCAGTTCTGATGACCTGCTGGGGGTGTTAAACCGCTTGCAGCGGGTAGAGCGTAGCCTGGATGAACAGGATGGTGAGCGGGTCACCCTGAAAGAAGACCTGTCCGAGATGCTCGACACCGAGCATGGCGAAGCCATTCATGCGCTGGATCAAGCGGATGATGATGTCATTAATCTGGTGTCCATGCTGTTTGACTTCATTCTGGATGACGATGGCTTGCCGTCGGATATCAAGGCATTGTTGGGGCGCTTGCAGATTCCGCTGCTGAAAGTGGCCATCACCGACAAGTCGTTTTTCAGCAATGACAATCACGAAGCGCGGCAGCTGCTCAACATGCTTGCCCGGGCGGGCTGTCAGTGGGATCCCCAGCAAGGGATCCAGGATGATTTGTATCAGCGGATTAATCAGGCAGTTCATCGAATCATTGACGACTTCGAGGACGATGCCAGCCTGTTTTCCTCCCTTTTGCAGGAATTTCAGCAATTTTTCGATGGGCAGAAGTCTCGCTCTGAAAAGGTGGAGCAGCGTGTTCGCGAAGCGGAAGAAGGCAAGGCCCGCGCAGAGCAGGCCCGCCATGAAGTGGTCGCCGTGCTGGACAAGCGCATGGCGGGCCGCAAGTTGCCGGATGTGGTGGTGCGATTGCTCCGCCAGGGCTGGCAGCAGGTGTTGTACCTGACATGGCTACGTGAGGGGGATGACAGCAGCGAATGGCAGCAGCAGGTGAAGGTGGTGGATGCGGTGGTCTGGAGTGTGTTGGAACACCGTGATCAGGCGGCACTGGAAAAGCTCAAGGCGCTCAGCCCGAAACTGTTGAAAACACTGCACGCCGGGCTGGTCCGCATCAGCTACGACGAAGCCGAAACCCGCCAGTTGCTGGTGTCCTTCCGCGATGTGCACCAGCAGTTGTTGAAAGGGCTCCAGACAGAACGGGTAGCGGTTGCCCCCGAGGTCGTTGCCGAGCCTGAACCGGAAAAGGCCAGCCTGCCCGAGAATCATTTCCTGGTGAAAAAGGCCTCCCAGCTGGCCCCTGGCCAGTGGATCGAGCTGCTGGAGGGGAATGAGCCCCGGCGCGCCAAGCTGGCCGCCAATATCCGTTCTGGCGTGAAACTGGTCTTCACTAACCGCAGGGGGATCAAGGTGCAGGAATTCTCTGCTTACAGCCTTGCCGTTGCCCTGCATGAAGGGACTGCTAAACTCATTGAGGAAGGTGCCCTGTTTGACCGGGCCCTGGAAGCTGTCATCGGTGATTTGCGCAAGATGCAGGCGGGCATGCAACACTAACCGGGAGTGCCTGCCTGGGTTCCCGCACGCCGCTGACACCCGTCATTGCAGACAAGGAGTTGGCGCGGGTGCTTACCCTCACCGGACATCGACTGGATCAGGCACATTGGTGCCCCTCTCCCAATTTTAACGATCGTCCCGACCCCGACGATATCTCCCTGCTGGTGATCCACAACATCAGTCTGCCCCCGGGGCAGTTCGGTGGCCCCTGGATTCCGGCGCTTTTCAACAACGCGCTGGACCCGGATGCGCACCCCTATTTTCGGGAAATCCATGAGCTGCGGGTCTCCTCCCATTTCCTTATTCGTCGCGATGGCAGCCTGTTGCAGTTTGTCCCTTGTGACAAACGCGCCTGGCATGCGGGAGTGTCGCAGTTTGAACAGCGCGACAACTGCAATGATTACTCTATTGGGGTGGAGCTCGAAGGGGCGGATACGGTGCCCTATGAAGCCGCACAGTACCGCTCGCTGGCCGCGCTCACCGTGTTGCTCCAGCAACACTATCCGGCGATCACTGACCCGCGCATCACAGGCCATGAACATATCGCGCCGGGGCGAAAAACTGATCCAGGCCCGGCATTTCAATGGGCCCGTTACCGTGACGATCTGGTCCGTTTCAGGGAGGAAATGGCATGAAGTTTCTGGTGTTGATTCTGGTGCTGGGATTGCGTCGTCTGGAAGTCAGTTGGCCTCAGTGGCTTACGCTGCGAAGCCGTCACCAGACATGGCTTCAGAGTCTGGGTAACCGGTTGGGTAATGGGCCCTTGCTCTATCTACTGGCGGTGTTGCTGCCGGCAGTGTTATTGGCGTTGCTGGGGGGTGCGTTACAGGGGTTCTGGGCGCAGTGGCTGTGGTTGTTGATAGCTCTGCTGGTGCTTGTCTGGTTAATGGGCGGGCAAAGTGAGTTTCGGCATGTGGATGAGCTTCTGGTGCGGGGACGCATGAATGACCCGGAAGGGTTCGCTGCCTTGGCCAGTGAAGAATTTGGTGTGACAGGCGATCCCACCGAGACGGCCTATCAAGAGCAATTATCCGAGCGTGCCCTGGCGCGTGAGTTTCGTGTCTTTGCGGTGATCTTCTGGTTGATGGTGCTGGGTTTGCCCGGGGCCTTTCTGTGGGTGATGAATCAGGCCTGGTTGCAACGGGTTGGGGTGGAGTCCTCTGCGATCGCGACCCTGCATCGCTGGATGAGCTGGCCAGTGCAACGGTTACTGGTGCTTAGCATGGCGCTGGCGGGGGATTTTGCCGCTGTCATGGATAGCATGCGGCATCGCTGGTTTTCTCTGGCCAATAGCGACGAGGCTGCTGCCAGCCTGCTGCTGGATGCTGCCCGGGCCGCATCGGACCTCAGTCCCATTGACGAACAGAGTTCATTGCTTGAGCGCATGCAGCCGATGGAAGAATTACAGGGCCTGGTGTTGCGCTGCGTGGCGATCTGGTTGATCGCCTGTGCGCTCTGGGTATTGCTGGCCTGACTTTGGTCGCATGGTGCAGCAGTGACGCTCGCACTAGTCTAACGCCATGAAAACTGATGCTTTTCGTCATTTGACCCGCCGGTCACCCCGGCTAGTATAAATGACAACGAGTGATCCGCTCGGCCCAGACACCCTTGGGTTTTTTTGCGGTTTTGCAGTGATCCTGCAAGGCCGCCTGGCTACGCGAAAAAGGACGCACGCCCATGCAGAAACGCAGTTTTTTTGATGATATGGATCCCGCTGAAACACGGGAATGGCTGGACGCACTGGAATCAGTGGTCGAGCGGGAAGGCCCGGAACGGGCTGCCTGGCTTCTCGACGTCATTGCCAACGAAGCCCAGGAACAGGGCATCCACCGTACCCATCTCAACACCCCCTACCTCAACACCATTTCCCCGCAAGACGAAGCCTCCATTCCCGGTGATGTATTCATGGAACGCCGTATCCGTTCCCTGGTGCGCTGGAATGCGCTTGCCATGGTGATGCGTGCAAACATGAACAACGACGATGAACTGGGTGGCCATATTGCTTCCTTCGCTTCGTCGGCCACCCTGTATGACGTGGGGTTCAACCATTTCTTCCGGGCCCCCAGCGATGAAAACGAAGGGGATCTGGTGTTCTTTCAGGGTCACTCGGCGCCGGGCGTGTATGCGCGGGCCTATCTGGAAGGGCGTATCAGCGAAGAGCAACTGGATAATTTCCGTCGCGAAGTGGACGGGCAGGGTCTGTCGTCTTACCCGCACCCGTGGCTGATGCCGGATTTCTGGCAATTCCCCACTGTGTCCATGGGGCTTGGGCCGATCCAGGCCATCTATCAGGCCCACATCATGAAGTACCTGCAGAACCGCGAGCTGATCCAGAAGGACAACCGCAAGGTGTGGGCCTTCATGGGCGATGGCGAGATGGACGAGCCGGAATCCCTCGGTGCGCTGGCTTTGGCCGGCCGCGAGAAGCTGGATAACCTGGTGTTTGTGGTCAACTGTAACCTGCAACGTCTGGATGGCCCGGTACGGGGTAACGGCAAGATCATTCAGGAACTGGAAGGCGTGTTCCGTGGTGCCGGCTGGAATGTGATCAAGGTGGTCTGGGGGCGTTTGTGGGATCCCCTGCTTGAAAAAGATAACCAGGGCCTGCTGCGCCGCCGTATGGAAGAGTGCGTGGATGGTGAGTATCAGGCCTACAAGAAGAACGGCGGCGCCTACACCCGCGAGCATTTCTTCGGCGCCTATCCGGAGCTGAAGGAATTGGTGGCGCACATGTCCGACGAGGACATCTATCGCCTCAACCGTGGTGGCCATGACCCGTTCAAGGTGTACGCGGCTTACCATGAGGCCACCAAGCACACCGGGCGTCCCACCGTGATTCTGGCCAAGACCGTAAAAGGCTATGCCACCGGTGCTGGTGAGGCGGTGAACAAGACCCACCAGATGAAGAAGCTGGATCTGGAAAGTCTCAAGGAATTCCGCGACCGGTTCGACATGCCTTTTACCGACGAGCAACTCAAGGACGTGCCTTACTACCGGCCGGACCCTGAGTCAGCGGAACTGCGCTACATGAATGAACAGCGCAACAAGCTGGGTGGATACATGCCAGTGCGTCGTCAGCAGGCCAGTCAGGCGCTGACTATTCCGGGCCTTGATGTGTTTGCCAGTTTTCTGGAAGGCAGTGGTGATCGCGAAATCTCCACCACCATGGCCTTCGTGCGCATGATGAGTGCGCTGATCAAGGACAAGCAGATTGGCGACCGGGTGGTGCCGATTGTGCCCGATGAGGCCCGCACCTTCGGGATGGAAGGGCTGTTCCGTCAGCTGGGCATCTATTCTTCCGGCGGTCAGAAGTACGAGCCGGAAGATGCTGGCCAGGTGATGTATTACCGCGAAGACAAAAAGGGTCGCATCCTGGAAGAGGGCATCAACGAAGCGGGGGCCATGTCAGGCTGGCTGGCAGCGGCCACTAGCTACAGCGTGCACAACTTTGCCCTGATTCCGTTCTACATCTACTACTCCATGTTCGGCTTCCAGCGTATCGGCGATCTGGCCTGGGCGGCAGGTGACAGCCAGGCCCGAGGCTTCCTGCTGGGTGCCACCGCTGGCCGTACTACGCTCAACGGCGAAGGCCTGCAACATCAGGATGGCCACAGCCATATTCTGGCGGGCACCATCCCCAACTGTGTCAGCTACGATCCGACCTACAGCTACGAGCTGGCGGTGATCCTGCACGATGGCCTCAAGCGCATGTACGAAGACAACGAAAAAGTCTTCTACTACCTGACACTGATGAACGAGAACTACGTGCATGGCGCCATGCCGGAAGGGGCCGAAGAAGGCATCCGCCGCGGCATGTACCTGCTGCGCGAAGGCAAGGGCAAGACCAAGAAGTCGCCACGGGTTCAGCTGCTGGGCAGTGGCACTATCCTGCGAGAAGTGGAGGCTGCCGCCGAGCTGCTGCGCGAGGACTTTGGTATCGCGGCGGACGTGTGGAGCGTCACCAGCTTCAATGAACTGCGTCGTGAAGGTATCCAGAAAGACCGTGATGAGCTGCTCCATCCGGACAGCGAGCGCGAGCAGAACTGGGTCGAGAAATGCCTGGATGGCCGCGAAGGCCCGGTGATCGCATCGACCGATTACATGCGCAGCTTTGCCGACCAGATTCGTCCCTGGGTGAAATCCCCTTACTCCGTGTTGGGCACCGACGGCTTCGGCCGCAGTGACTCGCGCCAGAAGTTGCGTCACTTCTTTGAGGTGGACCGTCACTTCGTGGTGCTGGCGGCGCTGAACGCGCTGCGCAAGGAAGGCAAGGTGGATGCCGCCACAGTGAAGCAGGCCATCGAACAATATGGCATCGACACGGATAAACCCTATCCGGTGATGCATTGATCGCACCTCAAGACAATCTCACTAAAAGGAGACTGGTGTGAGTGAGAAGATTCAGGTTCCCGATGTGGGCAGCAGTGATCCTGTTGACGTCATCGAGATCAGCGTAAAAGTCGGCGATACCATCGCTGCGGAAGATACCATTGTGGTACTGGAATCCGACAAGGCCACAGTGGAAGTCCCGGCTCCGAAAGCCGGCAAGGTCACTGCCATCAACGTGAAGGTGGGGGACCGGGTCAAGGAAGGGGATGACCTGCTGGAGGTCGAGGCCGATTCAGGGGCGGACGACAACGCCCCGTCGCAGGAAGAAGCAACAACTGACACGCCAACCGAGCAGGAAACCGCTCCTCAGGCAGAGACTGAGGAGGCACCAGCCAGGTCAGCCAGCCGCACGGAATCGCGCACGGAAACCGTGACGGTGCCGGACCTGGGTGATATCGATGGTGCCGAGATCATCGAAGTGAGTGTGGCGGCAGGGGATGTGCTGGAGGCCGAGCAGGTGATCGCGGTGCTGGAATCCGACAAGGCATCGCTGGAAATCCCGGCGCCCCAGGCGGGCACCGTGGAGTCCGTGATCATCAAGGTGGGTGACAAGGTCAGTACCGGTGATCCCTTGCTGACGCTGGCGGTATCCGGTGGTGATGTGGCGCCCGAGGCGAAAGAAAACACCGCAACGTCGTCTGCTTCTGTATCGCAGACCAGTGCCTCCGATAAACAGGAACAGAACAAGCAGGAGCAGGCCAAACCCGCGCAGACCTCCACCGCTATTCCCGCAGCGGCAAACTCTCCCGGCAAGGCGGTTCATGCCGGGCCGGCGGTGCGCAAGCTGGCCCGGGAAATGGGCGTGGATCTGGGGCAGGTTCCGGGAACAGGTCCCAAGGACCGTATCCTCAAAGAGGATGTGCATGCCTGGGTCAAACAGCGTCTGGAATCACAGAGCGCGCCGGCAACCGGCAGTGGTGGAATGTCGCTGGATCTGCCGGACATCGATTTCAGCCAGTTTGGGGATGTCGAGCGCGAAGAGCTGAACAAATTGCGCAAGGTGTCTGCCCAGAATCTGCACCGCTCCTGGTTGACCATTCCCCATGTGACCCAGCATGACAATGCGGATATCACTGACCTGGAAGCCTTCCGCAAGCAGCAGAACAAGGCGCTGGAACGGGAAGGCGTCAAGCTCACCATGCTGGCGTTTCTGGTGGCCGCTTGTGCCAAGGCGCTGAAGGAGTTTCCACGCTTCAATAGTTCTCTTGAGAACAGTGGCGAAGCCCTGATTCACAAGCACTACATCAACATCGGTATTGCGGTGGATACCCCCAATGGTCTGGTGGTGCCGGTGATCAAGGATGCGGACAAGAAAACCCTGAAAGAAATCGCCCAGGAAATGGGCGAGCTGGCGGAGAAGGCGCGCAATCGCAAACTGACCCCTGCGGACATGAAGGGAGGTACGTTCAGTATCTCGTCGCTGGGCGGTATTGGTGGCACGGCGTTTACGCCCATTGTGAACTGGCCTGAAGTGGCCATCCTCGGGGTGAGCCGTTCGGACATGCAACCGGTGTGGGATGGCAATCAGTTTGTCCCGCGGCTGACCTTGCCGTTGAGTTTGTCCTATGACCACCGTGTCATTGATGGGGCAGATGCGGCACGGTTTACCACCTATCTGAGCCAGTTGTTGTCAGATATGCGGCGGGTGTTGCTGTAGGGGTACGCCCAGAACGAAGAAAGCCGGCAAGCGCCGGCTTTCTTCGTTCTGGGCGGGTCTGACGTTGGATGACAAACCCGTCACTTCAAATTGATCTTCAAAGCTTTTCAGGCTTTAGCGTCAGACGTCCGACCACGCCCTGTTACTCGCCGCGCTTCTCTCGTTTCTCCTTGCGCTTGTCCTTGTCCTTGCGATCGTCCATGCGGTCTTTGCGCTTTTCCTTCATCTCCGCCATTTTTTCCTGCTGTTCGGGGGTCAGGATAGCGTTGATCTTTTCCTGGGTTTCATCGTGCAAGGCTTTCATTTTTTCACCCTGCTCATCGAACACGGCTTGCAGTTGCGTACTTTGCGCTTCGCTCAGTTCCAGCTTCTTGGTCATGTGCTCAACCATGCGTTCGCCACCCCGGTGATCCGGGCCATAAGCAAACGCGGTGCCAGCGATAGCGAAAACAGCAACAGCAACGATAGCGATTTTTTTCATGGTGCTCTCCTTCTGGACATGAGTCCCTGTGTTTTGATGGAGTCAGTATCACTGTAAAGATTGCAAGGAATATGCAGGGAATGTGGAAGCTGAGGGCAGGGGGTATGAGCTGTGAGTTGTGAGCTTTCAGCTATGAGTAAAAGATAAAAAACAGGCTGTTTGAGCTTGCCTTTTGGGTCAAATGCCGTCGCAATATGAAAGCTCACAGCTCACAGCTCACAGCTCACAGCTCACAGCTCACAGCTCACAGCTCACAGCTCACTAAGGCGTTTCCAGCCGGTAGCCCACTCCGTACACACTGCCGATCCAGTCGTGGGCATCGGGGCTGTGTTCGGTGAGTTTTTTGCGCAGTTTGCGGATGTGGCTGTCGATGGTGCGGTCGGATACCACGCGATGATCATTGTAGATTTCATCCATCAACTGGTCTCGGGACCAGATGCGGCCGGGGTGGCGTGCCAGGGTGTTGAGCAACGCAAATTCGATGGCGGTAAGGGCGATGGACTGGCCGGCAATGCGCGCTTCAAAACGGTCGCCATCCAGTACCAGTGGTGGTTGTGCTTCTTCTACCGGTTGCGGGTTGGCGCGTCGCAGCACGGCTTTTACCCGGGCCACCACCTCGCGGGGGCTGAAGGGTTTGCAGATATAGTCGTCTGCACCCAATTCCAGCCCCAGCAGCCGGTCCACTTCATCCACCCGTGCGGTAATCATCAGGATGGGGACCTGGCTGTGCTGACGGATGGATTTGCACACGTCCATGCCATCGCCATCGGGCAGCATCAGATCGAGCAAAATGGCATCAAAGCCACCGTCCCGTGCCAGTGCCATGGCGGTTTGAGCACTGTCGGTCTGCTCGGTGTCGTAGCGGGCGTGTTGCAGGTAGTCGGCCACCAGCTGGGACAGGCGAGGTTCGTCTTCCACGATCAGGATACGGCTCATACGGACTCTCCCGGCAGGGTCAGGGTAATGCGCACACCGCCCAGGGGGCTGTGTTCAGCGCAGATACTGCCACCGTGGGCTTCGGCAATACGCTGGCAGATGGCCAGCCCCAGCCCGGCCCCGCCAGTGCGTCGGTTGCGCGAGCTTTCGACCCGGTAGAGGTGATCAAACAGATGGGGAAGGGAGGCGTCCGGGACGCCGGGGGCGCTGTCTTCCAGAATCAGGGTCCACTGTTTGCCGGTGCAATCCAGGCTGACACGCAGTTGACCACCGTCGTGGGTGTATTTGAGGCTGTTCTGCAGCAGGTTATCCAGCAGCTGGCGAATGCGTACCGGGTCCATCAATAGCCAGGCGGACTCCGGTAGCCAGCGATCGACGGTGAATTGTTTCTCGTCGAACAGGTGTCGATAGCTGTCCAGCACGTCGCGAGTTAGTTGCGCCAGATCTTCCTCAACCAGCTGGTAGCGCAGGTTGCCGCCATCTGCCAGCGCTAGGTCGTGGAGGTCATTCACCAGATGGGTGAGCTGTCGCGTTTCGGTTTCCAGCGCCTTGATGGCGTCGAGCGTCAGTGGGCGAATGCCGTCGCTGAGGGCTTCCAGTTCCCCTTGCAGAATGGCCAGCGGGGTGCGCAGCTCGTGGGCAATGTCAGAGAACCAGCGCTGGCGGGCTTGCTGCCCTTGCTCAAGGCGCAGGGACAGCTGGTCGAGCTGGTGCCCCAGACGGCCCAGTTCGTCACGCCGTGGGCTGTTCAGACGGCCGCTGTAATCGCCTTCCTGCAGGGCACGGGTGTGGTGGGTCAGGGCCAGAATCGGGGCGACCAGATGCCGGGCCAGCAACCAGGAGACCAGCAACGACAGTACGATCCCCACCGCGAGCATCCACAGGACAAACCGCAGTTGGCGCTCCAGAAAGCGGTCGTCCAGCTTGTCACGGATCGCCTCCTGATTAGGGTAGGTAAGATAGCCGGCCAGTTGATCGTTCGCCAGAATCGGAACCTCCAGCCGTAAGCGGGGCGGGGCAGGCGGGCCCATCAGCAGCGTTTTGTCGGTGTCGAGCAGTTGCAGGTGGCGGTGATCATCGTTTTTGCCACGGTTACGGTCTTCGTCGCCCGCCAGCCGATACAAGCGCTTGAGGCGGCGGGGGTCTTCGAGCAGGAAGTCCCAGCTGCCTGTTTGCTGGTACAGGGTGCCCAGGTGTTCGGCGAGGCGTTCCACCTGTTCCTGCTGACGTTCGTCCAGGTAGGTATTGAGGCTGCGCACAAACGACAGGTAATAGAATCCGCTGGCCGCCAGGATCAGGACCAGAAAGGTGCCAAGAAAAATCAGGAACAACTTGTTGCGAATGCCCATGGCGACGGTTCAACGGTTTTGGAGCACCCAGTGTACCGCGCCGCCGTGGGCGGGGGAGCATTTGCACAATGTTTTCATAAAGCGGGGATCATGACTGTGAGCTGTGAGCTGTGAGCTGTGAGCTACAAGCTACAAGCTACAAGCTACGCTTGATTGAAAGGGCAAACCCACAATAGTTCCAGGGTGTTCTAGAAGAACGGAAACGCCTTCCAGATCGTGAGTTCGGCGCCAACAAATAACTTGAGCACCCGGTAGGAACGTAGCGCAGCGGAGTAACGCACGTAGTGCGGCCCCGAAGGCGTGAGCGAAGCGAATAACCATGCTCGCATGGCGAACCGAGCCCAAGCGAGGTATAGATTCCAGAGCGTTCCCTCAGATCGCATTCGGCGCCGGGGCTTTTACTTGGTCGCAGGAAAAATAGCTTCACAGCTCACAGTTAGCCCCTATCCCTTCGGTTGCCACAGGGTTTCGGGGTGTTCGTGCCGCAGGTTGATCAGCCGTGCCATGACAAACAACAGGTCGGAGAGGCGGTTGACCAATGCCTGACTCACCGGGTTCACGGCGTCCTCGTCGGTATCATGCAGGGTAACCAGGGCGCGTTCGACCCGTCGGGCGACGGTGCGGCAGTGGTGGCACCAGGCCGCATCGGGGTGACCACCGGGCAGGACAAACTCTTTCAGGGGCGGGAGCTCGGCGTTGATCATGTCTGCCTGGGACTCCACCTCCACCAGGTCGTGGTCATCAATCACAGCGCGTCCGGGCACGGCCAGTTCTCCACCGATATCAAACAACCGTTGCTGAATGCCATCGAGCGCCCTGTCCAGGTCGGCATCCAGTGAGCGCGCACGGAGTACCCCAAGGGCACTGTTGAGTTCGTCCAGTTCGCCCAGAGCATGAATGCGCGGGTGTGCCTTGCTGACGCGGGAACCGTCCGCGAGTCCGGTATCGCCCTTGTCGCCGGTTCGCGTAATGACGCGATTGATACGGGTTTTTTCAGTCATACAAGCATCCTTTCCTGGGGCTCGATGTGGGAGCTTGCCTGCAAGCGGCAAGCTACAAGCTACAACGCGAAATCAGCTCCTCGCAACGTAAGCGTCCTGCCCGCGAGCATGATGTTAGACATTGTGCACGGGTAAGGCGCCAGAGGCTTCAGCCCCTGACTTTCCCATGTTGAAGCTTGTCGCTTGTAGCTTGGAGCTTGAGGCGGTCCTTAAAGTTCGAACCCGACCGCGATACGGTAATGGCGTTCAGGCAAGGGATACAGGGTGGCGCTGTTGGCCGTGGCGTTGTAGTTGCCGTAATCCGCGACCTGATGGTTCTCAAGGTTGTAGGCGCCGGCGCGCAGGTAGAGCCCGCGGTAGTGGGCGGTCAGCTGCAGGTCCGTTGTGCGATAGTGATCCAGCTTCGTGTACTGGTTGGCCAGATCGCCGTCGTAATGACGGTCGCCCACATAGCGATGACTCAGTTGCGCAGACAGCCAGCGCAGTGCTTGCCAGTCGGCGATCAGCGCCATCGTGTGCTCGGGCACCAGCGGGACATCGTTACCGCTGTATTGGCCACCATCAAAACGGGCCTGTTGGGCACTGGCGTTGGCGGTGAACGTCAGGTCCTTGTCGACCTGCCAGCGGGAATTGATGCTGATGCCTTTGTGGACGGTGGGGTCGTCCAGATTGCGATTGGTGAACGTGGCCGGGTCAAACAGGATTTCATTGTCGATCTCGCTGCGCCACAGGGTCAGGGTCGAATACTGGAATCCCTGAGACCAGCTGGCGCCGACGGTATAGGTTTTGCCGGTTTGGGGATCCACTGGCGGGTTGAAGGGCGACAGTTCATCCAGGTTGGCAATGCGCACGCTGCGCTGCGCGCCGGCGAACAGGGCCAGATTGCCGGTGAAGGTGTATCGCAGGCCGCCTTCATACATCTCGCCGTCCTGATCCTTGTTGGCCCCTTCACCGCTGAGCGTGCTGTCCAGCTTGCGGGCACCGGCACTGATGGAAAATTTCGGGGTGAGGCTGATCAGGTCGTGGATATACCAGGCACGCTGGGACTGTTCCAGGTCCCGGTTTCCGAAGCTGGTAATGCTGCGGTAGTCATATTCATAAAGATCGACACCCAGGGTCCAGTTATGCACTGCGCTGCCGGTGGCGCTCTGGCCTTCCAGCTTGGGGGTGACACTGTAACTGTCTACCCGGGTGTCACCGAAGCTGCTGCTGGAGACATAGTCGAAATCCTGGTGTTGGCGTCGACGGCTGACATCCAGGGTCAGGGCGCTCTGGTCCCCCAGGGCAATACGGATTCCCGGCATCAGCCAGTAATTGTCCTGCTCGGCTTCATCCTGAGGGGTGCTGGTGCCTTGCGGGTCGTCGCGGAATTGGTTCTGGCTCGCATCGATGGTACGGCCACCCGGAAGCCCCAATGATTGTTGTTCGCCGGTGGCGGTAAAGTAGGCTTGGAAGCCCTCTCCCTGATAACGCAAATCGCCGAAGACACTGTGATTGCGGGTGTCGTTATTGTCCCGATAGCCGTCGCTGATCAGGCTTTGAGAGGCCAGTGCGCCACTGATTCTGTCGCGGTTCCCGGTGGCATGGAACTGCCCTCCCAGTGCGTTATAGCTGCCACCGCTGACTTCCAGCCCGGCGCTTTGTTCGTATCGCTGCCGGGTGACGATGTTGATGGTGCCACCTGTAGCGCCATTGCCGTACAGGGCGGCCCCGGCGCCGGGAAGGATTTCGATACGCTCAATGGCCGCAAGAGGGATGCCGGTCAGGTTTGGCGAGCCAAGATCGATGCCGCTGAGGCGCCGGCCGTTGAGCAGAATCAGGGTGTTCTGGTTGCCGGTAGCGCCAAAGCCCAGCAAGTCCAGGCTGGCGCCGCTGCCATTGATGCCGTACAGCTGGCTGGCTTGCAGGCCGCCCACCGTGTCGAGGACCTCACTCAGGTCGCTGGCAGGCAGACTGTTGAGGGTGTGACGGTCGAGGATCACTGCGCCAACAGGCAATTCCCGCGCCAGACTGGTGCTGGTGGCACCACTGACCTTGACGGTCTGGAGTTCATTGGCGGCCAGAAGTTGACCAGAAGCAAGCAGGCTGACAGCCACAACAAGAGAACGCTGCATCGGGATTCCACGACAGATGACAGAAGTAGGCGAACAATGCTGGCTACGATGGCGAAAAACGCGGCTCAATGCCAGTGTAGTAGGGTAAAAAGTAGCAGGGTAAAAACCTGGGTCGGGTGACCGTCGTCACTGGCCGCGCGTGAGTGACGCAATGATCGCCAGGTGTGCTGGCACGGCGATGCCAAGCCTGTTGGCTTGTGTCACCAACCAGCCATTGATGGCTTCGATCTCGGTAGGCGCGCCGCGCTGTCGATCAGCACGCATGGAGGAGGTGTTGCCCGCCGTTGCTTGGGCGATGGCCAGCACATTGTCCAGGGAATGCCCCGGCCAGTCCGGGTTCAGGGCTTGCAGTACCCGATCCGCTTCCTGGCAAAGGCGTGTAGCAGCGTCTCGCAGGGCTGGGTCGCTGACAATATGGCCATTGGGCACATCGTGGAGCGCGGTGAGCGGGTTGATGACTGCGTTGGCCACCAGCTTTTTCCACTGCGGTTCACGGATATCGTCACACCACTGAAGATCTGGCCAGTGCGGGGTCAGGCTGGCAAACCACTCGGGTTGCGGACCGTTGCCCCCCATCCAGGTGGTGTTTTCGGCGACGATCTCATGGTCGGGATGCTGGCCCTTGACGGCACTGGTGGAGACGGCTTCTACCACCTGCCCGGAAGGTAACAGCCCATCCAGGGCTCCCAGCCCGTTTTGCAGTCGCAGCACCTGTGTCTCCTCGTTTATCCAGGGCAACAAGGGGCTTAACGAGGATCGCGTGTAGGGGGTTTTAACCGCCACCAGCAAATGCCTCACAGGGCCTGTAATAGCTTCAGGGGCCAGGGTGGGCAGTTGCAGGGCAAGCTCCGGGTTACCGGCGCGATGGAGTTGTTTTTTCAGGTCTGAGGACGCGCCGGAGCGGACGACAGTGACGCCATGACCGGCCCGGGTCAGGTACCAGGCGGCCAGGGTGCCCATATTGCCAGCGCCCAGCAAAAACCAGTGTGGGAGAGAGGATGTCATGGCCGCATGGTATGCCAGCGACCAGTGAAAGTCAGGCGCTGGCGGAGACGGCCACGATCCGTTTGCCGGACAGGGACTGGTCCAGTTCGGCACTGGCCTGGTCGAACATCTGCTCGGCACTGGTCCCACCCTCGGTGGCGGTGAGGGCCATGCTGACCTGCAGGCTGATAAAACCGGCGGCGGTCTGGTAGGCGCGATGGTTCAGGTTTTCATACAGACGACGGAAACCAGAGGGGTCGCAGTTATCCAGATGGGGTTGCCAGGTGACCAGGGCAAACAGATCGGGTTGCAGGCGACAAAGATGATCCAGCGGCCGTACCGCCTGACGCAGGCGCCGGCTGAAGGCGAGCACCCCCTGTTGCATGACCTTTTGACCGCGCTCACGTAGCAACGGCTCGTAGCCTTCCACGCGCAGCAGGATCAGGCAGGCAGCGCCACTGCGTTTCTCTGCCTGCTTGATGGTGCTGTTGAGTGCGCGAAGGCCGTCCTGGCGGTTGCCGAAACCGGTGAGCGGATCGACCAGTGCCTGACGTTTGAGCTGCCGATTGAACGACAGCATACGCTGGTAGTCGGTTTGCACGCGGTTATGGCGCTGGATGATCCGGTCGGCGGCCATGACCCGGTGCTGCAGTTGTTCGGTCATGGCGGATTTGGAGACAAAGTCGTCTACGCCCTGATCAAACGCCTGTTGCAGGGCGTCCACCCCTTCACGGGCGGTAAGCAGTAGCACATAGGTATAGCGGTTGTTGGCTTCGTCGCTCTGGCGAATGCGGCGGGTGAGTTCCAGACCGTCCATGCCGGGCATCAGCCAGTCTGCCACGACCAGGTCTGCCGGTTGTTCGGCGAGCTGGCCCAGGGCATCGTGGGCGCTGTGGGCATGACGAATGCGGGTATAACCCGCGGCTGCCAGGGTGCGATTGACCACGGCCGCCGAGAAGCGGGCATCGTCTACCACCAGAATATCCATTTCCGACACGTTCATTGGCGTTCTTGTTGTTTTTTGTAAACGTCAACTATAGCCGGTTTGTGAATTGATTGAAAATTATACTGTGACCCTGTTGGGATCGCCGCCGCGACTCAGTTCCGGAAGGTGGGGTGGCGCTGGATCAGGTAGATCAGCCCCAGCACTGGCACCCCCATCAGGCTGGCCAGTATGAAGAAGCCTGGGTAGCCCAGGTTGTCCACCATGCTGCCGGAATAGCCGCCGATGGTTTTGGGCAGCAGCGTCATCAGTGAGCTGAAAATGGCGTACTGCACGGCGGTAAAGGAGACATTGGTGAGTTGTGAGAGGAACGCCACAAAGGCGGCGCTGGCCAGCCCGGCGGTCAGATTGTCCGCGGAAATGACCGCATAAAGAATTCGGATGTCATGTCCGGCATAGGCCAGCCACAGAAACAGCAGGTTGGTCGCCACGGTCAGAACGGCGCCCAGGTACAATACCTTGATCACGCCGTGGCGCATTGCCAGCAAACCGCCCAGAAAGCCCCCGGCAATGGTCATGATCAGGCCGAAGGTTTTCACCACCGCTGCAATTTCGGTTTTGGTAAAACCGATATCTTCAAAAAAGACATTGGAAATCACCCCCAGCACAATGTCGGATACCCGGTAGAACCCCACAAACACCAGCAGGAGCAATGCAAGGCGGGAGCCGTATCGCTGGAAGAAATCGAGTACCGGTTCAACGTAGCTCTCGTGCACCAGTTGTTTTTCGTAGAGCGGGGTCAGCCCAAGCAGACGAATCACCACGAACACCACCCCTATGGCGACTGCCAGGCGCAGGCTTTCTACTGCCAGACCTGCCATGGCGCCGTTGTTCAGCACCAGTTCCAGGGCCTCCCGGGCATTGGCTGAGATGCCGCGGGTGAGCACATAGGTGGCGACAAAGGCGAGGATGCCCGCGACGAAAATGCTCAGAAACTTCAGGTACTGGCCGCTGCTGTATTGATACGGTGACGGGCGGGGGTTGGCCGGCTCACGAATGATCAGGGTGGTGACTGCGCCTACCAGCATGGTCAGGGCCATGACGCCATAGGTGGTCTGCCAGGCGGCGTAGCTATAAGCCTCGCTGGTGGAGCCCAGCACGCTGGCCAGCACCAGTGATCCCGCGCCGGAGGTGAGCATGCCGATCCGGTACCCGGCGATATAGGACGACGACATCAATGCCTGCATCTCGGCGCCAGCGGATTCGATGCGGTATGCATCAATCACGATGTCCTGGGTGGCGGCAGTGAACCCGAGCATCACCACGGCGAATGCCATCAGGTTCAATGCCCCGGGTTGGGTGGGGTCCACCAGGGAGATGCCAAAAATCGACAGGGCAACGGTGAGCTGCGCGATCAGCAGCCAGGCCCGCCGGCGCCCCAGCCATTGGGTGAGGCCGGGGACCGGCAAGCGGTCAATAAGCGGTGCCCACAGGAACTTGAAGGAGTAGGCAAGCGCGGCCCAGCTGAAGTACGTCACGGTGGAGCGATCCACACCGGCTTCGCGCAGCCATAACGACAGGGACGAAAAGATCAGCAGTAAGGGAATTCCTGCCGAGAACCCGTAGAAGAACATGGTGACAACACGGGGATGCAGGAAGGCTTTCAGGGAATCCTGCCAGCTGGAGGCTTGTGATGGCATGTCAGATTAACGGGCTCTTCCAGTGGGCGAAGGGATCATCATAGACACTTTGTCAGCGGGGAGCGATGCGGGTTCAATCGTTCCAGGTGACAAAAAAGCGGTTGGGGACCTTGCCGCCCGTCACTGCCACTTGCTCGTCCAGCAAGCGCTGGATCTGTCTCTCCCCTGCTGGTGTACCGGCCAGGGCAATGCGGCCATCACCACGCAGCACCCGGTGCCAGGGCAGGCGCGAGTCGCTGGGCAACTGGCTCATGAGCCGCCCAACAAAGCGGGCGTGGCGGGGAAAGCCGGCCTGTCTGGCCACAGCGCCATAACTGCTGACCCTGCCGGCCGGGATGGCGGCGACAATCTGGTAGACGGCGTCTCGGAATTCATTGTTCATGGGGAAAGCTTCAAGCCACAAGCGGCAGGCTGCAAGAGAAAACATACGGCTCATCGCGGCTTAGCGGGGAAGGGCGATATGAAGCCGCGTTGGTTGGAAATCGCCTCAGGCGATCTCTGACATGGCTTGCCAGTGCGGAAGGAGAGCCGGGATCTGGAAGACGGCGGAGATCGGCTTGCGCCGATTTCCGCCCTACGGTGTTGTCTGTTCTTCAGGGTAGCGGCATACAAAAAAGGGCAAGTCCGAAGGCTTGCCCTTTTTTGTGTCCACCACATCATGCTGGCTCACAGCTCACAGCTCACAGCTCACAGCTCACAGCTCACAGCTGCTTAACGCAGCCCACCGTCCATATCGATGCAGCGACCGGTGAAGTAGTCGGTTTCGAAGATGAAGGCCACGGAGCGGGCAATATGCTCGGCTTCACCCAGACGACGCAGGGGGACCGCTTGTACTAGACGATCGCGGGCTTCCGGCTTCATGGCGGCCAGCATGTCGGTGTTGATGGTGCCCGGGGCAACGGCACCGGTGCGGATGTTGTAGCGGGCCAGTTCTTTTGCCCACACTTCTGCCATGGCCGCCACGGCGGATTTGGCGGCAGAGTAGTTGCTCTGGCCGAAGCTGCCGTGCCGGGCCAGCGAGGAGATGTTCACGATCACGCCTTCCTCGGTACCCAGTTCCAGCATTTTGGCGGCGGCTTCACGACCGCACAGGAAAACACCTGTCAGGTTGACGTCGATCACGGCCTGCCACTGTTGCAGGCTCATCTTGCCGACCACTTCGCCATCCTTGTACTTCACCAGCAGACCGTCACGGGTGATGCCCGCGTTGTTGACCAGACCGTGCAGGGCACCAAAGTCGTTACCCACGTTGTTGAACAGGGTTTCGACTTCTTCTTCCTTGGCCACGTTGGCAATGTAGGCACGGGCTTCGCCGCCAGCGGCTTCGCAGGCTGCCACGGTGGCGTCCAGGTCTTCCTGGTTCAGGTCCACACAGGCGATGCGGGCGCCCTTGCTGGCGAAGTAGCTGGCAATACCACGGCCCAGACCGCGGCCGGCACCGGTGACAACAATGACTTTCTGGTTCAGATCCATGGTGATTCCTTAGACTGTCGGTTCACGTTGAGGGCGATTATGGGAGCGGCCTCGGGCAAGACCAATGACCGGATTGCTCAGGGGGGCTGGAAAACCGGGAAAGCGGCAGGGCTGCCAATCGCTGCTATTATCAGTACAGCACGCCAGGAAGGTGGTGCGGCAGCCGAGACAAGGAGAGGAAAGCATGCAATTGGAAGCCGACGCCCAGTCGTTCATGTATCAGCACAGCCATGCGGCACTGGCCACGGTGGATGCCGGGTTGCATCCGCTAAGCACGGCGGTCAACACGGTGCCGGACCAGGAAGGACGCTTGATCGTGCTGCTCAGTGATCTGGCGGAGCATACCGCCAATATTCGCCAGAACCCGGCCGCATCGTTGATGTGGGTCGAGCAGCAACATAGTGACTGGCAGGCGGCACCGCGGTTGTCTGTCACGGGTGAGATGGTGCGGATTCCGGCAGAGCAGGGTGAGCGCTACCTACAGGTTTTCCCCCATGCCCGCGACTACCTGACGCTGGATTTTCACTTTTATGCCTTGCGCCCGGAAAAAGCACGCTGGATCACGGGCTTTGCGCGTGCCCAATGGCTCAATTGCGATGCGGTTGCCCAGCCGTGGGGGTGGGACCTGGCCCGGGAGCAGGCCATGGTCGGGCACATGAATGATGATCACGGTGACGCCGTGGATCATTATCTCAGCCTGTTGGGCGAGCCGGGAGAGGGCGCAAGGATGTTGGCCATTGATCCCTGGGGGGCCTGGCTGTGGCATCAGGAGCGCCTGCGCCGCCTGCCGTTTCCTGCCCGGGCGGAAGATGCCGGCCAGGTCCGTGAAACCCTGGTGATGCTGGCACGCACCCGGCCGGAAGAATTTTTCCTCGCCCGCCCTTGAATCCTGCCCCACAAGCCCCATTCCTGAGCCCTGCAGACAGTCAGCAGCAAGCGCCTGTTTCCTGTTGACTGTACTGTCATCATTACTATGATTGGCACTCGACTCGTTAGAGTGCTAATTCGGACTGCCAAGCCGGCCCTGTCGTTGGCTTGGATGTCATCAGAACTAAACTGGGAGTTTAAGGAAAATGAACATCCGTCCTTTGCATGATCGCGTGCTGGTTCGCCGTGAAGAAGAAGAAACCAAGTCCGCTGGCGGTATTGTGCTGCCCGGTTCTGCCACCGAGAAGCCGTCCCGTGGTGAGGTGATCGCCGCCGGTAATGGCAAGATCGCCGACAACGGTGATGTACGTCCGCTGGACGTGAAGAAGGGTGACAAGGTGATCTTCGGTCAGTACGCCGGTAACACCGTGAAGGTGGAAGGCGAAGAGCTGCTGATCATGAGCGAATCCGAGATCCTGGCCGTCATCGAAGGTTAAGGGCTGGGCGCTGATGCCCGGTACCACAGGATCAAGAACACTAGAGTCCCCCGTTATCGGGGATGGAAAAGATTTCGCAGAGGTAAAGAACAATGGCTAAAGAAGTACTGTTTCGTGATGACGCCCGTGCCCGTATGGCCAAAGGGGTCAACATTCTGGCTGACGCTGTAAAAGTAACCCTCGGTCCGAAAGGCCGTAATGTGGTGCTGGAAAAATCCTTCGGCGCGCCCACCATCACCAAAGATGGTGTGTCCGTGGCCAAGGAAATCGAGCTGGAAGACAAGTTCGAAAACATGGGCGCCCAGATGGTGAAGGAAGTGGCGTCCAAGGCGAACGACGAAGCCGGTGACGGCACCACCACTGCCACCGTACTGGCCCAGGCCATCGTCAACGAAGGCCTAAAGTCTGTTGCCGCAGGCATGAACCCGATGGACCTCAAGCGTGGTATCGACAAGGCGGTAGACGCGGTTGTCGGTGAGCTGAAGAAACTGTCCACTCCCTGTGACAGCACCAAGAGCATCGAGCAGGTCGGCACCATTTCTGCCAACTCTGACAAGTCTGTAGGCGAAATCATTGCCCAGGCCATGGAAAAAGTAGGTCAGGAAGGTGTGATCACCGTTGAAGAAGGCCAGTCCCTGCAGAACGAACTGGAAGTGGTAGAAGGTATGCAGTTCGATCGCGGCTACCTGAGCCCTTACTTCATCAACAACCAGGAAAAAATGCAGGTTGAACTGGAATCCCCGTACATCCTGTTGGTTGACAAGAAAATCTCCAACATTCGCGAACTGCTGCCGGTTCTCGAAAACGTGGCCAAGCAGGGCAAGCCGCTGATGATCATCGCCGAAGATATCGAAGGCGAAGCGCTGGCGACCCTGGTAGTGAACAACATGCGTGGCATCATCAAGTGTGCGGCGGTGAAGGCGCCGGGCTTCGGTGATCGTCGCAAGGCCATGCTGCAGGATATCGCTATCCTGACCGGTGGCACCGTGATCAGCGAAGAAGTAGGTCTGAGCCTGGAAAACGTTTCCCTTGAAGACCTGGGTACTGCCAAGAAAGTGAACATCGACAAGGAAAACACCACCATTGTTGATGGCGCAGGTCAGCAGGCGGACATCGATGCCCGCGTTGAGCAGATCCGTCGCGAAGTGGAAAACTCTTCCTCTGATTACGACAAGGAAAAACTGCAAGAGCGCGTGGCCAAGCTGGCCGGCGGTGTTGCCGTGATCAAGATCGGTGCTGCCACCGAAGTGGAAATGAAAGAGAAGAAAGCCCGCGTTGACGACGCCCTGCACGCGACCCGTGCTGCGGTGGAAGAAGGTGTGGTACCCGGCGGTGGTGTGGCTCTGGTGCGCGCTCTGGCCAACATGGGTGACATTGAGGGTGATAACGAAGAGCAGAATGCCGGTATCGCCATCGCGATTCGAGCCCTGCAGGCGCCGCTGCGTCAAATCGCTTTCAACGCCGGTGCGGAAGCATCCGTGATCGTTCAGGAAGTGCGCAACGGCTCTGGCAACTATGGCTACAATGCCGCCACCGGCGAGTACGGTGACATGCTGGAAATGGGTATCCTGGATCCCGCCAAGGTAACCCGTACCGCGCTGCAGGCAGCGGCTTCTATCGCTGGCCTGATGATCACCACCGAAGCCATGGTGGCTGACAAGCCGGAAGAAAACGCCGGTGCCGGCGCCCCGGATATGGGCGGCATGGGTGGTATGGGCGGCATGGGCGGCATGATGTAAATCAGCCGGTCATTCGACCCCTTAAAAACAAAAGCCCCGCTTCGTGCGGGGCTTTTGTTTTTAAGGGCAGCTCACAGCTCACAGCTCACAGCTCAC
>NZ_AQOQ01000037.1:0-30727 GCF_002888555.1 Alcanivorax sp. MD8A
AACTGTTCACTATTCACTGTTAACTGCCTCTAAAGTCTTGCCACCCCAAAGGCGTTCGGGTGTAGCTGTCGTTGTTCTGCGTCTTCGCAGATGTCCAGTGCATAGGCCACCACCTTGCGGGTGTCGCGGGGGTCGATAATGCCGTCGTCCCACAGGTGGGCGGTGCCGTAAAGGGCAGTGGACTGGCTATCGAGTTTTTGCGCGGTGGTCTGCTGCAGCATATCGAGCACTTTTTCATCCGGTTCCAGACCCGCCGCCCGTTGTTTGGCTTCGGCGACGATGCGCAACACGGTACCGGCCTGCTGGCCACCCATGACAGCGACTTTGGAATTGGGCCAGGCAAAGATGAAGCGCGGATCCAGCCCCCGGCCACACATGGCATAGTTGCCGGCGCCATAGGAGCCACCAATGACCACGGAGATTTTCGGTACCCGGGCATTGGCCACCGCCTGGAGCATCTTGGAGCCGTGCTTGATCACGCCATTCTGCTCGGCATCGGTGCCGACCATGAAACCGGTGGTGTTGTGAAGAAACAGTAGTGGCCGGCGAGTCTGGTCACACAGCTGAATAAACTGTGCTGCCTTGGCGGCACCTCGGGGGGTAATGGGGCCGTTGTTGCCAATAATACCGACGGGCTTACCCTCGATGGTGGCCCAGCCACACACTGTGGCACTGTCCCATTCGTTCTTGAAATCCAGGAAGTCAGAGGCGTCGACCACGCGGGCAATCACTTCGCGCACGTCGTAGGGTTTCTTGCTGTCGTCAGGGATCACGCCGAGCAGTTCTTCCGGATCGTAAGCCGGTGGTTGGTGGTCCGGTGCTTTCTGCGCGGCGCGTTGCCAGCCCAGCAGGCGAATCAGATCGCGGGCCTGGCGAATGCCGTCGGCATCATTCTCTGCCAGGTATTCGGCGGTGCCGGCGGTTCCGCTGTGCATTTCGGCTCCGCCGAGTTCTTCATCCGTGGCGATTTCCCCGGTGGCGGCTTTCAGTAGCGGCGGCCCGGCCAGAAACATCTTGGCGCGGTTGCGTACCACGACCACATAATCGGACAGGCCCGGCTGATAGGCGCCGCCAGCGGTGGCGTTGCCGTGCACGACGGTAATTTGCGGGACGCCAGCGGCAGACAGCCGTGCCTGATTGGCGAAGGTGCGGGCGCCTTCTACAAACACATCCGCGGCGTAATTCAGGTTGGCACCACCGGATTCCACCAGACTGACAACGGGCAGTTTGTTTTCCAGTGCGATGCGTTGCAGGCGAAGGGTCTTGTGCAGCCCGGAGGGTGTGACCGTGCCGCCCTTGATGGCCGAGTTCGAGGCGGTGACCAGGCAGCGTACCCCGGACACATAGCCGATACCGGCGATAACCCCGCCACCGGCTTCGGTGCCGTCCTTGTCATCATGCATCTTGTAGCCGGCCAGATTCATCAGGCTCAGGAACGGTGAGCCGGCATCCAGCAGACGGGAGACCCGTTCGATGGGCAGCAGCTGGCCGCGCTTGTCGAACTTCGGGCGCTTGCTTTCCGCGGTGTCCACCACCTTCTGTTCGATGGCACGGAATTCCTCGATGGCGGCCAGCAGAGCGTCGCGGTTCTGCTGGTATTCCTCGCTTTGGGTGTCCAGTGTGGAGTCGATGACAGCCATTAGAGATCCTTGAATACGTCGGGCGTGGTGGCGCGGTGGAAGCCGTCGAACGGCGCACTGTTGTCGTGATCGGGCAGCGGGAAGACCGCCACATTGCCCTGGCTGGCGGCACCGTCGATGCGCAGGGTGTCGCCGCTGATAAAGGCCGCGGCATCACTGAGCAGGAAGCAGATTGCCCCGGAAATTTCGGCCTCGTTGCCCATGCGCTTGAGTGGCACAGCGGCCTTGAGGGTTTTCAGTGTCTGCTTGAAGCCCTCGGGGTAAGTGTCCATGCCACTGGACATGATCCAGCCGGGGGCAACCGCGTTGACGCGCACCCCACAGCTTCCCCATTCGTAGGCAGCTGTCTGGGTGAAGTTCACCATGCCGGCACGGGCTGCGCCGGAATGCCCCATCCCCGGCATGCCTGCCCACATGTCCGCGACGATATTGACGATGGCCCCGCCACTGCGGTTCATGCCCTGGGTGAAGACTTCCCGGGCCATCAGGAAGCCCCCGGTCAGGTTGGTGCGCACTACGGTTTCCCAGCCTTTCTGGCTGATCAGGGCCAGCGGGGAGGGGAACTGGCCGCCGGCATTGTTGACCAGACCATGAACGGTCTCTACGGCGTTGTAGACTGCCGCTACGGTGGCTTTGACGGCCTCCTCGTCGCGGATGTCACAGGTAAAGCCCAGTGCCTGGCCACCGTCTTCGTTGATTTCGGCGATCACGCTGTCCAGTTTTTCCTGTTTGCGGCCGATCAGCACCACACGTGCTCCCAATGAGGCCAGCTCATGGGCGGTGCAACGGCCAATGCCGGAGCCGCCGCCGGTCACGATGATGTTTTTGCCGGCAAACAGGTCGGGTTTGAAGACGGAACGGTATGACATGGAATTCCCTTATCTATTGGTTGAAAGCGTCGGACGTCTGATGTCAGGCGCTAAAATCAAAATCATGCCCCCACTTCGTCAGCGATGTCCTGGCTGACAAGGATCGGCATATCCAGCAGTTGCTGGGCAAACGCTTTCCCCTGGGGATCGATGCGCAGGGATGCCATGCCGCCGCCGCCCAGAGCGTTACGCAGCAGGAAATTGAAGGCGTTCATGCCGGGCATGGCCCAGCGTTCCACGCTGCCGGTCTCTGCGTCGAGGACATGCTGCATATAATGCGCAACGGCTTGTTCAGTGAGGGCGGCATCAATAAAGGGCAGGTAGTCAGGGTGCCGGGCGATGACGCCGATATTGGCATGGTTGCCCTTGTCGCCGCTGCGTGCCCAGGCCAGCTTGATCAGCGGAACGGTGGTCAAGTCTGCGGACGTTTGCGTTGCGCCGGCCGGGTCGGCGGGTAGCCTGGCAGGGTCCAGCGGCACACCTGCAGGAATGTCTACGGGGTGCGTTTCGCCGCCAAGATCCACGCTTACCGGCACCTGCTGTTTGTTGACCAGGGTGGAAAACAGCCGGATGCGCGGCACCGGTTTCGGACGACCCCCCACCAGGCCGGAGAGCCCCGGGGCCATCCCGGTGGCGGCCTGGGCGATTTCCCGGGCGAACAGCCCCAGGGCCTTCTTGTCGTCGTGCAGGGCGGCGATCTTGACCACTACCTCTCGGGTGTCGCCGCGCTGTCCCTGGGCGCCGTAGGTGGCCTCGCTGCCAAGAATCTCCACACTGGTTTCCCGGAAGGGAGGCATCCCCAATTGCTGATAAAGACCGGAAACCTTGCGCAGGATCGCATCCGCAACCACCTGGCCTTTTTCCGGGGCACCCATGCCGCCCATCAGGAAAGAGGCGGTAATCCGGTGCCCGTCCGGGTAGGTGGCTGACACCTTGTAACTGTCGGTTGGCGGCAAGCCGCGCGCGCCACTGACGCGTACCCGGTTGTCGCCCTCCTGACTCAGTGTCACTTGGGTAAAATCACACACCACATCCGGGAGGATGTAGGCTCGCGGATCACCGATTTCATAGACGATCTGTTCGCCCACGGTGGCCGGGGTGATCAGTCCGCCGGTGTTGTCGGGTTTGCTGATGATAAAGTCACCGTCGGCAAAGCATTCAGCGATCGGGAATCCCATGTTGTGAAAATCGGGGACCTCTTGCCAATCGGTGAAGTTACCGCCGGTACATTGGGCGCCGCATTCAATCACGTGGCCGGCCAGTGAGCCCTGGGCAAGTTTGTCGTAGTCGTCGTTGGCCCAGTGGAACTCATGCATTAGTGGGCCCAGCACCAGGGCAGAGTCTGCGATGCGCCCGGTAAGTACGATGTCGGCACCGGCATCCAGCGCGGCCTTGATGGGCAGGGCGCCGAGATAGGCATTCATGGTCAGGGTCATGGGGGGCAGGGGCGTGCCGTTGTCCAGCTCGCGGGCTTCGGCAAAATCGGCGCGGCGAGGGTTGAGATCGTCGCCCTCCACCAAGGCAATTTTCAGGTCCACCCCCGCTGCCGAGAAGGCTTTTTCCAGCGCGGCCCGGCAGGCGCGGGGATTGACGCCGCCGGCGTTGCTGATGACCTTGATCCCTTTGCGGCGAATGTCTTTCGCCAGTGGTGCCATGACCTGGGTGACAAAGTCATGGGCGTAACCGGCTTCCGGGTCTTTCAGGCGTGCACCAGCCATGATCGACAGGGTCACCTCGGCAAGATAGTCGAATACCAGGTAATCGATCTCGGCCTGCTTCACCAGCTGGAAAGCGGCGCTGTTGGTGTCGCCCCAGAAAGCGGCGGCGCAGCCGATGCGAATCGAATCGGTCATGTTGGCTCCATTTGCCTGTTTGAGCATGGTTTCGTAAGCTACCAAGCAAGCGCTTGGTCTGTAAAGGTATGGGGTCGAAATTTGTGAGTCCGGTCCCCGGCTTCGCCTTGCTGCCAGCTGCCTGTAACCGGGATAATGCCGCCAGACAAAAAGAGGACAACAATGGCTGAGTCACTGGCAATTAATGGAATCGATGATTCTCCTCGCGGCCGGCTGCTGAGTGCGGCGGCCCACCTGTTTCGCGACAAGGGGTTCGATCGCACCACGGTGCGTGACATTGCGGCATCCGTGGGGATTCAGAGCGGTTCCATTTTTCATCACTTCAAGACCAAGGAAGACATTCTCTATGCGGTGATGGAAGAGGTGATCCACTTCAATACGGCTCGCCTGCGTGATGCGGTGGCCGCGGAATCATCGCCGCAAGGCCAGCTGCGCGCACTGATTCGCGCCGAACTGCAGTCCATTGTGGGCGACACGGCCGAGGCCATGACGGTGATGGTGACGGAATGGCGCTGCCTGAGTGAAGAGAAGCAGCGCAAGGCGCTGGAGTTGCGAAGCATTTATGAACAGCTGTGGCTGGATGCGTTGCAGGCGCTTCATGAGCAGGGAGCGTTCAAGACCGATCCTTTCATCATGCGCCGTCTGCTCACGGGTATGACGGGGTGGGCTCCCAACTGGTTTGACCGCGATGGCTCTCTGACCCTGGATAATCTGGCCGATATCATGCTTGCCCGCGTCGTTGGGGAAAATCCATGATCGGCAATGCCATTGCCTGGGGGCAAACGGGCTACAGCATCATCGAGGAAGGGGAGCTCAATCGTCAGACCTGGGCGCTGGATGTGCATCATTACCTTGTTGCGCGGCCCAATGGACAGAACCTGCCAGGGCGCTTCACCCTGGAAGAGGCAAAGCGCAAGATTGAGGCGCTGGAGGCGGCAGGCGACTGATTTTGCGGTGGTTTTCTGGCCGTTTTGCCCAAGAATTGCCCGTTTAGCGCATTTTGTAGGCAAACGAACATTTTTCTGCAAAAAGCCGTTGACACCCCCGGCCCAATCCCTAAAATGGCGCCCACTTCGCAGCGACGCGAACATGGGTGATTAGCTCAGCTGGGAGAGCATCTGCCTTACAAGCAGAGGGTCGGCGGTTCGATCCCGTCATCACCCACCAAAATTTGAAAGAATTCCGAAAGGAATGTGGAGCGGTAGTTCAGTTGGTTAGAATACCGGCCTGTCACGCCGGGGGTCGCGGGTTCGAGTCCCGTCCGCTCCGCCACTATTCGCAGAAAAGGCTCTCAGAAATGAGGGCCTTTTTTGTTTCAGTCTGTACTGCTCGCGTCATCCTCGCGCCTCCTGTTGCCATTCTCGCCTTTAATGAACTTGTCACCTTTCCTGTGTCTAATCATTTGGACGACATGTGAAATGACAAAAAAGGAAATGACAATGGAAGAACTCTTTGAAGAGCGCCTGGAAGAAAAGCAGTTGATGGAAAGCCTGGAAGAATGGCTGGAAGATGATGATTGGGGCGATGACGGTGAGGAGCTTTAATCCCTCCTCCCGCACCGGTCCCCCCTCAACCACTCCTCTCTACACTTGCCTCGTTCCTTGTATCCCCCTTTCGTAACGGATTGACCTGCATGGGTCGTGCCGCCTTTGTGGCCGCTTTTTTTTATCTGCCATTCAGGTCACACTCTTTCTGTGCCGGCTGACTATAATTGGCCGAACCGTGCTGTGTTTGTCACTTTGGGCGTGACGGGGTAGCCCAGCAACGGTCACTACAATAATTCAGGGAAAGGAAGGGTCCTTCATGTCTTCATCCGCGGTGACATCCGAAGCCATTCTGTTTTTTGATCACCGGGGAATCAGCAAGAGCATGCTGTATTCCGACTTCGAGGCCATTCTTGACGGGATGGTCGGGGTGCCCGAATTCGCAGACAAGGAAGTACGCGGCGCGTATTGCGTGGTGACCGGGCAGCTGAAAGTCCGTGGCCTTGTGCTGTTTACCATCGACTTCGATGAAGACGGGATGGCAGACACGACCTGGAATGTTCCTCTGCGCCACCTTGTTGAGCATGCTGCTCAGGGCCCGGATATGGGGGCCGGCCCGGTGCGACTGGCCTGTCGTAGTCAGTGTCCGGTTGCCTGGCACCAGGATCAATTGTGGGATCCGGGCATGAAGCCAGGAGCCAACGACTTTATTGCGATTCGCGATACTATCATCGAGCGCGGTTCCAAGATGGGATTGGAGCTGGATGATGACCTGGAAGTGCCTGCGTTTGCCCCGCCAGTGCTCGGAGCGGAGGCGCCGCCACCCGCGCCAACCCTCAAGCCGGATGAGGAAGCGCGCAAGAAGGATGACGAAGAACGAGTGCGGCTGGCCCGGATTATCAAGGAGCTGCGTCTGAGAGTGCAGACCCTGGAAAACTCCCAGTCCGAAGAAGCGGCGAAGCTGCGCTATTCCGCTCAACAGAAAGAAGAAATTCTTAATGCCCAGATCGAAAAGGTCATGGGGCAGTTCAAGGCGCTGAAGTCCCAGAACGGTGCCTTGCGGGAACAGAACGAGTCGCTAAAGGCCCAGGTGCTGTCGTTGAACCAAAGCCTGGAAGAGCAAAGTCGACGTAGCGAAAATCAGGGTAGCGAGCTGGAGGTACTGACCGAACAGTACAAGCTGGCTCTGGAGCAGCGTCTGGAAGAAGAACGCGCTCGCCTGGCTGAGCAGATCCATGCCAAGGAAATGGATGTACTCAACCGCGATGATTTGATCGGCGAGCTTCGCGGGGAGGTGACCGCGCTGAAGCGAAACCAGGCCAAGGAAGCCAACAGCGGCGCCCAGAAAGTGTTGGAAAAGCTGGAAGAGCTGGGCCTCAGCTTTATCGCGTTTCACCCTGGCGCGGGCCATATCTCTATCCCTGCCAACCAGATTGCCGGTTACATGGAAAACCCGGTGGCGTTTGCCGCTCGCAAGTGCCTGGTGACCGAAGACCATTACCGTGCCTGGCTGGCACATTACGAAAATCCGGTTTGCCAGGTGGGAATTGGCCAGGATGGACAGGCCTGCGGCAAGCGAGTGATTCGTGTTGAGGTGCCGAACCAGTTCAAGCCGGGAGTCTCGGATTGTAATGCCAATCGCTGTCCTAACTGTCGCAATGATTCAGCAATCGACAACGTATTGCGATTTCGATAGCCGGGCTTTGTTAATGCAAAAATGTGAACTGGTTCCGAGTTGTCGGGAAGTGGTAGGTTTTTTGCAGTAATTGGTGCTGATAAAACCCAATAACAGCAATAAGCAGAATGACCGGGAGCGGCAGTTATGGCACGCGAGTCCATTGATAAAAGCCTTCTTCAGACCTTTGTGCCTGTAAATGCCTTGTCTGGCGACCAGCTCGACTGGCTGCTGGATCAGCAGGAAGTGTGCCGCTATGTGTCAGATGATGTCCTTTTTTCGTTAGGTGATCAGGATAACACCACCATTTACCTGCTTAGCGGCAAAGTGCAGCTGACGGACGAAGAGGGGAATACCCAGGTTGTCAGTGCAGGGGATACGGCGTCCTGGCATCCGCTGGATCATGCCCAGCCCCGTCGCAGTACCGCCCGTGCACTGGGCGAGGTGAGTGTTGTCCGTTTTGACAGTTTTCGTCTGGATACCATTCTGTCCTGGGATCAGTCTGCCGGTTACGTGATTCTGGACATCAATGCCAACTCCGCCTACCAGAACGATCGCGAGTGGATGATTCGTCTGCTCAAATCCAAGCTGTTTCACCGGGTCCCGCCCACCAATATCCTGGAAATCTTCCGGCGTCTGCGCGCGTTCCGTCAGAAGGAGGGGGATGTGATCATTCGCCAGGGCGAGGCTGCTGATTGCTGTTACATCCTCAAGGAAGGCGTATGTGAGGTATCCATCAGCATGGGCGACAGTGTGCCAACGCCGGTAGCCATGCTGGAAGAGGGGCAATGGTTTGGTGAAGAAGCACTGCTGTCCGGCAAGCCACGAAACGCTACGGTGACCATGGCCACCGACGGGGTCTTGATGAAGCTGGATCGCAAGGATTTCGATGCGCTGCTGCGTGAACCCATTATCAACACGATGGGTGCGGACAAAGTGCTGGAGTCGGTGGATCGCGGTGCCTGGTGGCTGGATGTCCGAACCAGTGATGAGTTTGATCAGGAGCATCTGGTCGGCGCCACAAATATGCCGCTGAATGTGCTGCGCCTGAAATCCCGCCTGCTGGATCCGAGCAAGACCTATGTGGCCTATTGTGACACCGGGCGCCGTAGCGCAACGGCCGCTTTTCTGTTAAAAAACGCCGGTTTGGACGTAATCGTTCTGGATGGCGGGCTAAATGCCAATGCTGCTACCCTGAACGAGTACCTCACTCAGGGGTGATGGCTGCCGCCGGTAGCGTCCCCCGCAACCGGCTGCAGCAACCGCTGCCCCAGGGATTTCCGTGGCGCAAGACAAGTTTCGCAATATTGGGCTGATTGCCCGTTCGGAGAGTGAGCAGGCGCTGTATTCCCTGCGCCAGCTGATTCACTTCCTGCATGGACGGGATTGCACCGTCATCCTCGACAAACACATTATCTCCAGCTTGCCTGAGATGGGGCTGCAAGCGGCCAGTCCGGCGCAGATGGGGGAGGCCTGTGACTTGGTCATTGTCGTTGGTGGTGACGGCAGTCTGTTGGGGGCCGCTCGTACTTTGGCACGTTTCGATGTGCCGGTGCTGGGGGTTAACCGCGGGCACCTGGGCTTTCTGACCGATATCCTTCCTTCCGAGATTGAGTCTCGGGTAGGGCAGGTGCTGGATGGGGATTACACCACCGAGCGCCGCTTTCTGCTGGATCTTGAAGTGCGTCGTGGCAAGACCGTGGTCGGCGAGGGCGCGGCCCTTAATGATGTGGTGTTGCTGTCCGGTGACAGCGTGCACATGATCGACTTCGAACTCATGATTGACGGCCATTTCGTCTACGCCCAGCGGTCTGATGGCCTGATTGTGTCCACGCCTACGGGGTCCACAGCCTATGCCTTGTCCGGTGGTGGGCCGATCATGCACCCCAAGCTGGATGCCATGGTGCTGGTGCCCCTTAATCCGCATACCCTCACCAGCCGGCCATTGGTGGTGGCGGGGGACAGTGAGATCAAGATCCACATCACCACTGAAAAAGTACGTCCTCTTGTCAGCTGTGACGGCACAGAGGGGATTCGCCTGCAGGTGGATGATATTATTGCCATCAAGAAGAAGCCCCACCGGCTGCGTCTCATCCATCCGCCGGGGCACGACTTCTATCAGGCTTGCCGCTCGAAACTGGGCTGGAGTACCCGGCCTGGCGATAGCAACTGAACTGCAGTTTCAGTGAATAGCGAAAGTCAAAAGACGGGCAAAAGCCTGTCGTAGGGCAGAAATCGGCGTGCGCCGATCTCCGCCATGATGCATTTGAAACCGGAACACATCATGAGTTATCAAAGCTTCGAAGACCTGATTGCCACCATGACCCCAGAGATCTGTGACAACATGCGTCGCGCCGTGGAGCTGGGCAAGTGGCCTGATGGCCGCGTGCTCTCAAAAGAGCAGCGCGAGATGTGTATGCAGGCCGTGCTGACCTGGGAGGCAAAACACCTGCCTGAAGAGCAGCGCACGGGGTATATGGAGCAGGCCTGCAAGAGTGATTCAGGCAAGGCTGAGGAGCAGCCTGTGACGCTGAGAGGTCCGGATACCCTGCAATAGAAAATCGCAGGCTTGCATAATTATGCACGTGACCGACGGGTCGTCGTTTTTTTGCTTCTAACAGTCTCTTTTTCCTGCGTTTCCTGTGTTTTCCCCATTGGTATGCCTCCAGTCATACTGTAATCTTCCTATGCGGCGTCCTGTGGCTCTCAGTAAGTGAGCGTAGTAACAGGCCTCGGGAGACGGTGGAATGAGCCGCCTTTGCCGGCTTTTCGGCAGAAAATAATTAGATAACAATCGGTTTGGGAGAACCCATGCATATCTACAAGAAAGTACTGCCTGCGGCAGTCGCTATGGCTCTGGCCGCCTGTGGTGGCGGCAGTGATACAGTTCCTGATCAAAGCGAAGGCGCGACCTACCTGGGTACGCATCCCCGTTTTGATCCCATTACCTCTGATCTGCCTCTCAATACCGACCTGATTTTTGCCGCTGCGGCAACCAGCGACGGTACGGCCAATGTGGGTGTGCCCGAAAATGCGATTGAGGCAGCGGTGAACAAGCTGGACGGCTTCTCCGTTTCAGCCTATTTCGATATTGCGTTTGAGGGCAGCATTGACGCTGCCAGCCTGTGTACGCCTATCCAGGCTGCCATGGGTGCCGGTTGTGCGCCGAATATCTTCCTGGTGCCGCTGGATACATCCGGTGGTGATGGCGATGCCCTGAACCCGGAAAACGTCGTGGGTGTCGATACCGGCTTGATGGCCACTACGGCCTTCACTGCCAGCGTGGAATCTGTTGGCGGTAGCAGCAATAACGTGTTGCGCATTACTCCGGTGACCCCGCTCAAGGCAAAAACCAAGTACCTGGTGTTCCTGACCGAAGGCTTGATGGACACCTCGGGTGAGCAGGTAGGGGGTTCTGCCGCTTACCGCATCATGGGCGCCAGTGAGCCTGCACTGCCAGACTCCCTGGCTCCGGTCCGGGCTGCGGTGCAGGGCTGGGAAACCATTGCGGCGGGGGTGCTGATGGGCGCCGGTCTGCACACGGATGCTGATGAAGCCAAGCATTCCGTGGTGATTTCCTACACCTTCACCACTACCGATCCGCTGACGCCGCTGGTGGCCATGGCTGCCCCGCGTGCTGCCATCTATCAATCACAAGTGGATGCAGGTGCGGACCCCAGTACCGCCGCCGCGAACGCAGCAGCGCTTGAGCCTCTACTAAGTACCCCTAAAGCCCGGACCGTGGCGGTCAACGCTGCCACCGGTATCGATTTTGGTACCCTGACCCAGGGGGCTCTGGCGGCTGATGTGGGTACGCTTTATACCGGTGCGATTGATCTGCCTTATTACCAGAAGGCTCCGGCCTCTGCCGCTGATCTGAGCTACCTGCAGACTGACTGGAGTGCAGACCAGGTGCTGGGCTCCCAGCTTGGTAATGGTATTCCCCCGATGGATGTGGATGGCACCTACAATGTGACCTACCGCTATCCGTTTGCCGCGAAGACCGGCGATGAGACTGTGCCCCTGCAGGTAACGTTGCCTAATCCGGCGGCGACGCCAGCGGAGCTGGGTGGTGCGAGCTGTGCTCAAGTGCGTGATAACACCGGTTACCCCACGGTGATTTACGTGCATGGCATCACCAGCGACCGGACCTCGGTGATGGCGCTGGGGCATACCCTGGCCTCCAAGTGTGTTGCCACTGTGGCCATCGATCTGCCTGTTCACGGTGTGCCGGCCAACAGTGCGTTTGCTGCAGCCCTGAACGTGGAAAACAGCCAGATGATTCCGTTCCAGACGCTGTATGGGGATGCACTGCATGAGCGTCACTTCAATGTGACTCAGGATGCGAGCGGGAACCCGGCGGCAATGAACTTTGCCAACCCGACCGCCCTGGACGGTTCTGGCGCCTGGTTCATCAATCTGGCTGACCTCGCCAATACCCGTGACAACCTGCGTCAATCGGTAATGGACCTGCTTAATCTGAATGCCAGCCTGGCTGATATCAGTGCCCTGGATATTGACGGCAACGGTACGCTGAATACCAATAACGTGACGGTTGTGGGTGTGTCACTTGGCTCCATCGTCGGTTCCGTGTTCAGTACCGTAAACCAGATTGCCATGAGCAATGATGCAAGCTTTGGTAGCAACCTGAACCCGATTGCGGGCTTTGTGGGTTCTTCTGGCGGGGCTCAGTTGGCGCATCTGCTGAATACATCGCCGACCTTTGGTCCGCGTATTCAGGCGGGTCTGGCGGCTAACGGTGTCCAGTCCACCAGCGCGGACTACCAGAAGTTCCTGTACGTTGCACAGAGCACCATGGCTTCGGGCGATCCGGTGAACTTTGCCAGCACGCTTGATAGCCTGGATGTTCCGGTTCTGCTGCAGCAAATCAATGGTGATACCGTTGTGCCGAATGGCGATGCTGCGCTGCCGCTGATGGGGTCCGAGGGGCTCGCTTCCCTTGCGGGTGCCAGCCAGCTGGGTGCGGGTGCGGCTAACGTTACCTCGACGCCTGGTATCGTGAAGATGACAGCGGGTGGCCACGCTTCCCTGCTGACGCCTTCTGGTGGTGCGCCGCAGGTGACAGCTGAACTGCAGGCCCAGGTGGTGAGCTTTGTGTTGTCCAATGGCGCTCAGGTTGCCGTTGGCAGTCAGGCTGCTGCAGATGTGGAAGCGCCAGCTCCCTGAGTTTGCCCACTACTGACGTGTTCCAACAACACCTCGCCCCGGCGGGGTGTTGTTGTTTTGGGGACGCGGTAAGATACCGCGACATCCCCCTCGCAGGAGTTTCTGATGGAAACAGCGCATTCTGCTGTGAAAACTACCCGTCTGGATGAGTATCGTCCGCCCGCTTTTCGGGTCGATGAAGTGCGGCTGGACGTAGACATTCATGATGGTGTGACGACGGTCAGCAGTGAGTTGGTGCTGCAGCGGCATCCGGATGCTGCTGGTGTGACCAGTATGACCTTCAATGGCGAAGGGTTGTTGTTGCGATCGTTGGCGCTGGATGGTGTTGCCCTGAGTGAAGCTCACTACCGCTATGAGGCTGGCCTGCTCACCGTGGATGGCTTGCCTGAGCGTTGTACGCTGAGCTCGGTGGTGGATATCGAGCCGGAAAAAAATACCGCTCTGGAAGGGTTGTACCTGTCGAAGGGAATGTATTGCACGCAATGTGAGGCTGAGGGATTCCGTCACATTACCTTTTTCCCGGATCGCCCTGACGTGTTGTCCCGGTTTACCACCACCGTTCGGGCAGACAAGGCGCGTTTCCCGCTGTTGCTTTCCAACGGCAATCCGGTGGCCTGCGGTGAAGAGGGTGGGCGACATTGGGTGACCTGGGAGGATCCGTTCCCGAAACCCTGTTATCTGTTTGCGTTGGTGGCAGGGGACCTGGCCTGTCTGGAAGATACCTTCACCACCATGTCTGGTCGTGAAGTCGCATTGCGCTTGTACGCCGAGCACCGTGACCTGGACAAGCTGGATCACGCCATGGAATCGCTGAAGCAGGCCATGCGTTGGGACGAGCAGACCTATGGTCGGGAATACGATCTGGATATCTACATGATCGTAGCGGTGAGTCATTTCAATATGGGGGCCATGGAGAACAAGGGGCTGAATATCTTCAATACCTCCTGTGTCCTGGCGCACCCGGCGACCACAACCGATGCGGGCTTTCAGCGGGTGGAATCGGTGGTTGCCCATGAATATTTCCACAATTGGTCCGGTAACCGGGTGACCTGTCGGGACTGGTTTCAGCTGAGCCTGAAAGAAGGGTTTACCGTATTCCGTGATCAGGAATTCTCGGCGGACATGAACTCTGCGGCGGTAAAGCGTGTCGAGGATGTGGATTTTCTGGTGAATCATCAATTTCCGGAAGACCAGGGGCCTATGGCTCACCCGGTGCGGCCTTCCGAGTATCAGAAAATTGATAACTTCTACACCCTGACGATTTATGAGAAAGGGGCCGAGATCGTGCGCATGCAGTACCACCTGCTTGGCGCGGAGGGGTTTCGCAAGGCCACGGATCTGTACTTTGAGCGCTTCGATGGTCAGGCGGTCACCTGTGACGATTTTGTCGCCTGCATGGAAGAAGTGTCAGGGCTGGACCTGAGCCAGTTCAAGCGCTGGTACAGCCAGGCAGGCACACCAATCTTGTCGGTGACGGCGACGCAGGACGAGCAAGGCTACAGCCTGAATTTCCGACAACAAACACCGCCGACTCCGGGGCAGGCAGAGAAATTGCCAGTGGTGATTCCGGTGAGAATAGCGCTGCTCGATCGTGACGGTGAGCCGGTCATACTGGATGAGCAGGGCCGCCGTGAAGCCGTGTTGATTGTGGACCAGCAGGAACAGCGTTTCGTCTTTCCTGGCGTCTCCGGGGTTACGCCTTCCTTGCTGCGAGGGTTTTCGGCTCCAGTGGTGCTGCAGCATGATTATCGGGACGGGCAGCTTGAGCACTTGTTGGCCCATGACAGTGATGGATATTGCCGATGGGCGGCCTCGCGGGAGCTCTACTTTGCGGCGCTGGATCGCTTGGTGAAGGGCGAGGGCGGCACTGAAAATGTTGAGCAAGCTGCCGAACAGGAGGCGAACCAGTTGGCGGCAGTGCTTGACCAGGTCATTGCGCGAGCCGGGGAAGATGCCGCCCAGGCTGCGCTGCTGTTGGCTCTGCCGTCAGAGGTGGCCCTGGGGGATCGTCATGTACCGCTGGATCCGGGGCGGGTGCATGTGGCGCACCGGTCCTTGAGGCGGGCGCTGGGTCATGCGCTTCAGTCGCAATGGCAGGAGCTGTCCGAATCATTGCTCGCTACCGAATTGCAAATGGATGGCGTTGCCATGGGGCGTCGCCAGCTACGCAATCTGGCGCTGGAGTATCTTGCGGCAGGCGATCACCCGGAAGCAGAGCGCATTGCGGTGGAGTTGTTCGAGCTGCCACTGTGTATGTCGGAAGAACTGGGGGCGCTGCGAACCCTGGTGCACTATCAATTGCCCGGGGCTGCGCAGGCGCTGGCCCAGTTCGAAAAGCGCTGGAAAGACGAGGCGTTGGTGATGGATCAGTGGTTCTCGGTACAGGCCTCGGCAGGCGGGACAGATCAGGTGGAGCGGGTGCGCGGGCTGTTGCAGCATCCTGCGTTTGACTGGGCTACACCCAACCGGGTGCGATCCGTGGTGGGGGCCTTTGCCGGCAGTAATCCGTCGGCTTTCCATGCGGAGGATGGCAGTGGCTACCGTCTGTTTGCCGAGATGTTGGCGAAGGTGGATGCGCTGAACCCACAAATCGCTGCCCGTATTGCCAATGCGGCGGCTCGCTTGCCCCGCCTCAAGCCGAATCTTCAGGCGATGCTTCGGGCTGAGTTGGAGTCGGTGCAGGCAGATGCCTCGCCCAACCTGTCGGAAGTGTTGGGCAGGGTGTTAACTGTTTGAAATGCTAAAGTTTGCCTATTAATGAATCCCCGCTTTAAGCCGTGACTGATTGGTCGTAAATCAGCTTTCTGGGGGGATTCATTTTTAGCTGTGATGTGTAAGAATTATGCATTAGTGCGATGCTGAACCGTATCAGGAAGAATGATGGGACCTGGTGCGGGCATCATGGGAGAGTCAGCAGCGCGCAAGAACAATAAATAGCCGTAATGGCGACTCGGAGTAGCTAGAATGAATAATAACCCCCTGCGCAAGACCAGGCTTGCGCTGGCTGTGGCCAGTGTAACCGCCCTCAGTGGTCTGACCTCACCCGCTTCTGCTGTTCAACTGCAATTCGACAACCCGGACTGGCAAGGCCGACTGGATACAACGCTGTCTGTCGGTGCGTTGTTCCGTACCGAAGGCCAGGACAGCATGCTGGCCGCCACCGGTGATGTGGTAGACATGACCGTTAGTGGTTATGGGACACAGATCAACAAGAACGATGCCAACAACAACTTCGATACCGGTCTGGCGTCGTTGGTGTACAAGATTACCCCTGAGCTGGACCTGAGCTGGCAAGGCAAGTACGGCATGTTCCTGCGTGGCACGGCTTTCTATGATCAACAGATCATGGGCGGTGGTCATGATGGCGGTATCCTGAATGCTTCTGCGCCTTATGTGCCGGGTAATGGTTTTACCCGTTACGCCACCTACTCTGACTACGCGAACAACGGTATTGGAGACGATTTCACCAGCGATGCCGAACGTTATGCTGGTCAGCGTGCCCGCCTGCTGGATGCTTACGTCTGGGGTAACTTCGACCTGTTCGAGCGTCCCCTGAACGTGCGTATCGGCCAACAGGTTATCAACTGGGGTGAAGCCCTGTTCATGACCAACGGGGTGAACACGGCGAACTATTTCGACTTGAATGCTCTGCGCCTGCCAGGCTCCGAAATCAAGGAAGCCCTGCTGCCGCTGGACAGCGTCTACTTCTCCTACGGTTTGACGTTCAACGCCACGGTGGAAGCGTTCTACCAGTTCGAGTGGAAAAACTCTGAAGATGCACCGGTAGGCACCTACTTCTCGACCCATGATGCGTTCCCCGGCAAAGGGGCCGATCACGTTATTGTTGATGGTCGTGTGGTGGCGTTGGGCGCTGGCGTGCCTGGGCTGGAAAATGCATTCGCTGCGTACACCGGCTCCGCTTATGGTGCGGGTTACGAATACGAGGCAACCCAGGTGACGGTTGACCGTATGCGTGACCGTGAAGCCAGCGACAGCGGCCAGTTTGGTCTGGCATACCGTTACTTTGCGGAAGCGCTGAACGGCACCGAGTTTGCCCTGTACTACACCCGTACCCATTCCCGTACTCCGGTGGTGGGTTCCCGTATCAACCAGATCAACACTTCTGGTCCGGCAGGTATGGCGCAAACCATTGATACTACCGAGTATCAAATGGCCTATGTTGAAGATCAGGACATGATCGGTGGTAGCTTCAACACCAGCATTGGCAACATGTCGCTGGCAGGGGAAATCGCGTATCGCCCGAATCGTGCGATTATCAATGCGGTTGGTGATGACCTGATTTCGGCCCTGGCAGGTGCTTCTGCCAATCCGGCACCGACCGTTGGCGATTTGACCCAGCACTGTGTGCGTTCTGAAATGGGCGGCAGCTGTCTGGACGGCGGAACCGCTGTTCAGGAAGGGCAGATGTATTACTTCTATGACGAAGTAGATAGCTACAACGGCTCTCTGGTCAGCATCTTCAACTTCGGCCCTGCACTGCGCACTGATGGGCTTGTTGCCTTGCTGGAGCTGGGTGTCGAGCACATCGACGGTCTGGAGAACCCGGATCTGGAGTACAACTCCACCGCAGCAATCATGACCTCAGAAGCCCAGATTCTGAGCCCGGATGACCCGGACAAGTACTTCCTGGACGATACCTCCTGGGGTTACCGTGCGGTACTGAAGGCGGAGTACAACAACGTCTTCGCGGGCGTTTCCATGAGCCCGAGCGTCCGTATTGCGCATGACGTGGACGGTAACTCGCCGATTGGCGGTAACTTCATGGAAGGTCGCAAGGCCGCGACTCTGGGTGTGAATTTTGTGTACTTGAACAACCTGGAAGTGGCGCTGTCCGGCACCAGCTTCTGGGGTGCCAAATATTCCAACAAACTGGCCGACCGAAACAATGCTTCGGTTTCCGTTAAGTACTCTTTCTAATTTTTTGCGGGCCGCGGGTGCGGCCCGATTTTACGGAGAGCAATCATGTTGAAGAAATTGACCGCAATGGGCAGCGCGCTGGCGTTGTCACTGAGCGTAGCGGCCAATGTGCAGGCGGCCGTTCCCGCATCTGAAGCTGCCAAGCTGGGTACTTCGACCTTGACGCCGTTCGGCGCTCAGGTGAAAGGTAACGGCAAGGCGACATCCTCTGGTCTGGGTATTCCTGATTGGACCGGGGGTATTCAGCGCAAGGATATTCCCAAGGACTACACCCGTCCGGGTCAGCATCACCCCGACCCGTACAAGAATGACAAGATCGCTTTGACCATTACCGCGCAGAATGTCGGCCAGTACGCTGACAAAGTGCCGGATGGCGTTCAGGCGATGCTGAAAACCTACCCGGACACGTTCAAATTGAACGTGTACCCAAGCCACCGTTCTACTTCTGCTCCGCAGTGGGTATACGACAACACCAAGAGCAATGCGACCAAGGCGAAGCTGGGTAAAACCGGTGTGGATAATGCCTTTGGCGGCATTCCGTTCCCGATCCTGACTGGTTCCAATGAAGACAAGGCGCTGCAGGCTATCTGGAACCACATCCTGCGTTGGCGTGGTCTGTACATTGTTCGCCGTGCGTCTGAAGTCGCCGTACAGCGTAACGGTGCATACTCCCTGATCACCTCTCAGCAGGAAGTGTATTTCCGCTATTACGATCCGAAGTACAACTTCGACAGCCTTGATAACATCATCTTCTACTACCTGTCCTTCACCAAGGCGCCAGCACGTCTGGCCGGTGGTGCGGTGCTGGTGCACGAAATGCTGGATCAGCAGAAGATGCCACGTCAGGCGTGGGGTTATAACGCGGGTCAGCGTCGTGTACGTCGTGCACCGAACCTGGCTTATGACACCCCGATTGCGGCTTCTGACGGCCTGCGTACTGCCGATGACACCGATATGTATAACGGTGCCCCGGACAAGTACAACTGGAAGCTGGTGCATGACAAGCCGGTGGAAATGTTTATCCCCTACAACAATTACAAGCTGGACAGCCCGGACGTGAAGTATGAGACCCTGCTGCAGAAAGGTCACATCAACCCCGACTACCAGCGTTGGGAACTTCACCGTGTGTGGGTAGTGGAAGCCAACCTGAAAGACGGTGAGCGCCATATCTACACCAAGCGTCGTTTCTACATTGATGAAGATTCCTGGCAGATCGCCGCCATCGACCAGTACGACCGTCGTGGCGAGCTGTGGCGTGTCAGCCTGGCCTACATCAAGAACTACTACGAAGTCCCCAGCCAGTGGACCGCTCTTGATACGTTCCATGATCTGCGCGCCCAGCGTTACCACGTGCAGTTCCTGGATAACGAAGAGCCTTCCATCCTCGACTACAGCCAGCCGGTACCGGATGACCGTTACTTCCATCCGGCAGCCCTGCGTCGTCGCGGTCGTGGCTAATCAAAAAAACAAGCTGCCGGTCTGACGGTGGCAACCACAAGGCGACCGGGGTACTACCCCGGTCGTTTTGTTCTCGGCTCCTCATCAGGGAGCCATCGGGAAGAGATGGGACAATGAAAAAAATACTCGTTATGGCCGTCAGTGCCATGCTGTCTGCGCCTCTGCAGGCGGCACCCTATATCGATAATGATGCTCCTCTGGTGTCCGCCAATGCCTATCTGGATCTGGCCGATGCGGGCGGGCGGATTGTTGCCGTGGGGGATCGCGGCAAGATCCTGTTCTCCGATGATCAGGGTGGGCACTGGAAACCGGCGGTTACCCCGTCAGAAGTTTTGCTCACTGCCGTCTGCTTTGCCGATGCCCGCCATGGCTGGGCAGTGGGACACGATGCGGTGGTGCTGGGCTCTGATGACGGCGGTGAGACCTGGACCCTGCAATACAGTGATCCTCTTGGCGGTGATGATGCCGCGGAGGCCGAAGACGAGTCGCTGGACGATCTTTCCATGGATGATATCTATGGTGATCCTTATGGCGATGAAGACTACGGTGATGACCTCTACAGTGACGATCCGTATGCAGAAACCGCTGCGGCACCGGTAGATACCTCCGGCGCGCCGCTGCTGGATGTGCATTGCGAAAGCAAGGACAAGGCAGTGGCGGTGGGTGGCTACGGCTACTACCTGGAAACCACTGATGGTGGTGCAACCTGGAACAAGCAGCCTGATCGCATGAAAAACAGCGACGGCTGGCACCTCTACGCCATGTCTGGCGCACCGAAAAGCGCTGACCGTTATGTTGTCGGCGAAAAAGGGGTGATCTTCCGCTCCACCGACAAGGGAGCAAGCTGGAAACAGCTTGATAGCCCGTACGATGGCACCTTGTTTGGTGCGACGGCGATTTCCGATTACCAGGTGCTGGTGTATGGCCTGCAAGGCAATGTCTGGTTGTCTGCCAACCATGGCGTCAGCTGGAAGAAAGTGCCGACAAAACTGAGCCGGGGCGTCAATGATGGCGCCGTTCTGGATGACGGTACCGTGGTGCTGGTGACGAATGCTGGTGGCATTCTGACCAGTCACGATGGTGGCCAGTCTTTCTCCTTGCGGTTCTTGCCGAACCGTGAATCCATCTCCGCAGTGCTGCCCCGTGAAAACGGTGGCATCCTGATCGCCGGGCAAGGCGGTCTGCGTGTGATTGACGACGTGAAATAAGGGGCTCAGCAATGTCAGGTCGAATTTCTCAATCCATCGCTGGCGGTTTGTTCAAGATCCGCCCGCTCGTATTGCTGCTTTTTATTGCCGCCACTGTCGTGTTGGGTTTTCAGGCAAGCAAGATTCAGCTGAATACGGATATCAGCAAAATGGTCCCGCTGGACCACCCGTATATCCAGAACTACTTTGAACACAAGAATGATCTCAGCCTGGGTAACGATGTCCGCCTGATTGTGGCGGAAACCCAAGGCGATGATCTTTTCAATGAAGACTACATGGCTGCCCTCAAGGAAATCACCGATGCGGTGTTTGCGCTTGACGGTGTGGATCCCAGCAAGATCAGCTCCCTGTGGACCAGCAATGTCCGCTGGAACGAGGTGACGGAGCAGGGCTTCCAGGGCGGGGAAGTGATTCCCGCTGGCTATGACGGCTCTGAAAATTCTCTGGAGCAATTGCGTACCAATGTGCTGCGCTCCGGGCAAGTGGGCCGACTGGTGGCGGATAACTTCCAGTCGAGTGTGGTCCATGCACACCTGCTGGATGCATTGGGAGAGGGTGGCGTCGATATTCCTGCCCTGTCTGCGAATCTGGAAGAGATCCGCAGCAGCTACCAGGAAAAGTACCCGAACATCCGCATCCATATTGTCGGGCTGGCCAAGAAGGCGGGGGATGTGATGTCCGCAGCCCAGGAAGTGGCCATGTTCTTCTTCCTGACCTTGGCCCTCATTGCCGTACTGCTGTTGATTGATACCCGCTGCCTGCGCAGTGCGTTGACGGTCACGCTGTGCTCCTTCGTGGCGGTGATCTGGCAGCTGGGCATTGTCAGCAGTCTGGGCTTCACCATTGACCCGTACTCGATGCTGGTGCCTTTCCTGGTCTTCGCCATTGCGGTGTCTCACGGTGTGCAGATCGTCAATACCCTGGCCAACTATGCTGCCTCCGGCATGTCGTCGCTGGATGCGTCGCGTTCCACCTTCCAGGCGCTGTGTGTGCCGGGCATGGTGGCGCTGGTGTCGGATGCCATCGGTTTCCTGACCCTGTACATGATCGATATCGGGGTGATCCGTGAATTGGCCATGGCGGCCAGTATCGGCGTGGCGGTGATTATTATCACCAACCTGGTGATTGTGCCGATGTTCCTGTCCTACCTGGGCGTAAGCAATGCCTCGGTACGCAAGATTCAGGCAGGGGAGAAGAAAGATCATCCGCTGGCAGCCCTGTTCTCGCGTTTCACCCGCACACCGCTGGCTGCACTGTCCATTCTGGTTGCCGTTGTGGGTTATGCCGGTGGGATCTACCTGAGTCAGGATCTGAAAATCGGGGACCTGGACAAGGGCGCGCCTGAATTGTGGCCGGACCCCTGTGAGGAAATGGATTGCCCGCGCGGTTATGAGCCCAAGGATCGGTACCGTTATAACCATGACGTGAACTTCCTGGTGTCCAACTACTCGGTCAGTGCCGACGTGCTGGTGGTGATGGGCAAGACCCCGGTGGAGTCCTGTAACACTTATCAGGCGATGCAGGCGATTGATGACATGGCCTGGGCACTGCAGAACGTGGAAGGGGTGCAGGACGTCACCACGATTTCCTCTGCCACCAAGATGATTGCCACCAACATGAACGAAGGTTCCATGAAGTGGGCAACTATCTCCCGTGATCAGTACGCCCTGAACAATGTCATGAGCTTCATGCCAGACAGCCTGTACAACCTGGATTGCTCGTTGACTCCGGTGTATGTGTTTCTGGATGACCACAAGGCGGAAACGCTGGATCGTGTGACCAAGGCGGTGGCTGATTTCGCCGAAACCCGTAACAACGCGGACGTGGTGGAGTTCAAGCTGGCTTCCGGTAATGCGGGTGTGGAAGCGGCCACCAACCAGACCATCGAAGCCAGTCAGTACCCGATGCTGGCGCTGGTCTATGCGGTCGTTTCGGTGCTGGTGCTAATTGCCTTCCGCTCCATTCGTGCGGTGATCTGTATCATCGTGCCGCTGGGGCTGACCTCCATTCTCTGTCAGGCACTGATGGCCCAGCTGGGTATTGGTGTGAAAGTGGCGACCTTGCCGGTCATCGCACTGGGTGTGGGGATCGGGGTGGACTACGGTATCTACATTTACAGCAAGCTTTCGGAATACCTGAAACAGGGTATGGGTCTGGAAGACGCCTATAAGGAAACCCTCAAAACCACGGGTAAAGCGGTTGCCTTCACCGGTATTACCCTGGCCGTGGGTGTGATTTTCTGGGTGTTCAGCTCCATCAAGTTCCAGGCTGACATGGGGATCCTGCTGACCTTCATGTTCTTGTGGAACATGATCGGCGCCCTGTGGCTGCTGCCGGCGCTGGGCCGTTTCCTGCTCAAGCCGAATGCAGCGCGAGCCCGTCAACGCGGCTAACTGACGCGCTGGTTTCGTTAGTTGTTATTGGCCCGGCTATGCCGGGCCTTTTTTGTGGTCGACGCGTATTTGAGGGAATGGATCACAACCGAGACCATCCCGTAAGAGCGTCGGTGATTGGCTGCGCTCACCCTCCGAGCCCCTATGGAGGACACGCCGACACACCGTGGAGCGGGGCTTCAGCGGATGACGCGGCTCCTGTCCGACACAAAGCATCGTAGTCACCACAGCCGTTGGCTATAATGCCGGCGGTTTTCACTGATTCGGGCCCATCGATGTTGTATTCCCTCGCCAGACCGTTGCTGTTTTCCCTGTCCGCTGAACATTCCCATGAGCTCACCCTGGCCATGTTGCGAAAACGTGCGGGCAAGTTGTGGCCGGGTGCTGTACCCCATCGTCCCCGTCAGGTCATGGGCATTGAGTTCCCCAACCCGGTTGGGCTCGCAGCGGGTCTGGACAAGAACGGTGACTGTATCGACGGCTTGGCCGATCTGGGCTTTGGCTTCATTGAGGTCGGCACCATCACCCCGAGACCTCAGCCAGGGAACCCGAAGCCACGCCTGTTTCGGGTGCCTGAAGCGGGCGGCATCATCAATCGGATGGGTTTCAATAATCTGGGCGTAGATTATCTGGTCGGTGCCGTAAAAAGCAGCCGTTATAAAGGGGTGCTGGGGATCAACATCGGCAAGAACAAAGACACCCCGGTGGAAGATGCCGTGCAGGATTACCTTGCCTGTCAGCAAAAGGTACATGCCTATGCAACCTATCTGGTGGTCAATGTGTCTTCCCCCAATACCCCCGGGCTTCGCGAGCTTCAGCACGGTGAAGCGCTGGATAAATTGCTGGGCACGCTCCGTGAGGCACAAACCCGCCTGGACCAGCAGCACCGACGCCGGGTTCCGCTGGTGATCAAGATTGCCCCGGATAATACTGAAGAAGAGCTGCATGCCATGGCTGAGGCTTTTGTCGCGCACGGTATTGACGGTGTTTGTGTGGGCAATACCACCCTGTCCCGTGAGGGCGTCAAAGGCCTGGCCAATGCCGAAGAACAGGGGGGCTTGAGCGGTGCACCGCTGACCCCGATTGCCAATCAGGCACTGGCGACCATGAGTACGGCGCTTAGAGGAAGAATCCCGATTATCGGTGTGGGCGGGATCAATAGTGCGGCGGATGCGCTGGAGAAACAGCGACTGGGCGCTGAGTTGGTGCAGGTCTACAGCGGATTGATTTACCAGGGCCCCGGTTTGGTCGGTGATATCGCCAGGGCCTGGAAATAGCTTTTTCCCTTTTTGACTCGCATTAAAAAGGTTCATCGCGGATTATCGGGAATCGTCTTTCCGTAGGAGCGTCGCTTGCGGCGCGATCCCAGACCAGGATCAAAAGCACTTTCACCACAGAGGACACAGGGTACACAGAGGAAAACCGTCTTTCTCAGTGAACCCTGTGACCTCTGTGGTAAATCAGTCTTTAACGACGTGGGTTATCGCGCCGCCAGCGACGCTCCTACGGAAAGGGAGGGGATTAAATTGGGCTTTTCCCGGAAACCCGCGATGAAGCATTAAAAAGGGCCCTGGTGGGGCCCTGTGGGTCGGCGCGCGAACGCGTCGGCGCGATGAGGAACTGAGGAGATTATCCGATGTTTTTCAGATTCTGGATGCTGGCAACACCCAGCATACCCTGTGCGAAGTGGGTGCGGCCTTCACGCCAGCCCCCCATCCAGTTAGTTCGTGCGGTTAACGAACCGAAGGGGCAATCTTCACGGGATTTTCCATCGAGGCCGGCGTTGTATCCCCGGCTATAGGCGCGGTCGTCTCTGTTTCGTTTTTGTCGCTTCATAGACGCTTTCCCTTTCACAGACAGCGGTACACAAGAATGACCCCCGGGCAAAAGCGATGCCCGTGTAATGAATGGCTTCATCTTCAGGGTCGACACATTCAGTATGGGAAAGGCACCAGGGTGTGTCGAATACCAAGTAGCAATATGCTGGCCGTCCTTTAAGCATATGACGTATAAAGGACAGCACGATGACAGTTTATGTAACTGGTTGAAATTGAATGGATAAAAATTCTTCCTGTGCATAAAACAGTCACTTATGAGGAATAGATAATGGAATTTGTCGCTACCAGCATGCCCGGGTTGGCCCCGTTGCTGGCCGAAGAACTGAGCCACCTGGGAATGCCGGTAACAGAGACGGGCAAGGCGCATGTGGTGTTCAGTGGAGGCAGTGCCGATGCCTTGACGGTGTGCCTGTGGTCGCGGCTGGCTGAGCGGGTGTTATTGCCCCTGGCAACCCTGCAACTGACCCCGGATATTGCCCCGGAAAAGTTGGCCGCCAGCCAGGACTGGCGTGCGCTGGTGGGCAATGATGCGCCGTTGCACGTGCATGTGGAGCATGGTCTCGGTGTGCGTGGCGATAACCGTATCAGCGCCAAGCGGTTTATTCAGGCGCTGGGTGATGCCTTCCCCATTTCCCGTGACCCCCGTGGTAGCTGTTGCGTAAGGGCCCGGTTAGACCAGAACGAAGCGCACCTTTGGCTTGATCTTGCAGGGGAGCCGTTGCACCGGCGGGGTTATCGCCTGGCCGGTGGTCGGGCGCCACTGCGCGAGACGCTGGCAGCGGCCATGCTATGGGCCGCAGGGTGGGCCAGCAAAGACCGGCCAGCCGCACTGCTGGACCCTTTTTGTGGCTCAGGCACCTTGTTGATCGAGGCGGCCTTGATGGCAGCTGGGCGGGCGGCAGGTGCCAACCGTCGCCATTATGGTTTTCAACATTGGCGGGGTTGTCGCCGGCAGTTGTGGGAAGCCGCCATGGCCGAGGCATCGAACTCTGCTGAGCGGCCTGTGCCTACGCTGTCGCTGAAAGGGTTTGATGCCGATTTGAAGGCGATACAACTTGCCCAGCAAAACGCGGAGCGGGCAGGGGTTCGAGCGGCCATTCACGTTGAGCGCCGTGAGCTGGGCGCCCTGCGCCAGCGTGATTTTGCCGAACAGGGGATCTTGCTCACCAACCCGCCCTGGGGCGAGCGCCTGGACGAGCAGGAACAGGCAGGATGGCTGCATCTGGGTCTGGGGCGCACCTTGTCTGTGCTGGCACCGCAATGGACCGCCATTTTACTGGGGGCAGATGCGCAGGTGATGGACCGGACCGGGATGACGCTGGATACCCAGTGGCGCCTGAAGAATGGCCCCTTCAACAACTTTATCCGCCGTTATCTGCCGCGTTCACTGGCTGCGCCGGTGGTGGTCAGGGTGGCCGATGAATCGGCCTTTGACGTTCCCGAAGACGCCAAGCCGCTCCTCAATCGTTTGCGCAAGAATGGCAAGCATCTGCGGCGCTGGCTGGAGCGCGAAGATATCCAGTGTTATCGCCTTTATGACCGTGATCTGCCCGAGTTCAATGTGGCGGTGGACATCTATGGCGACCAGGTGCTGGTACAGGAATTCAAGGCACCGAAAACCGTCGATCCGGAAAAGGCGAAAGTCCGACGCGACTTGGCCGTGACCGCCGTGAGGGCCGCACTGGGGGTGCACCGCGAGCAGGTGCATCTTCGCACTCGTGAACGGCAGAAGGGCAAGCAGCAATACCAGAAACTGGATGGGCAAGGTCACTACCGGCCAGTGCGGGAAGGGCAGGCCCAATTGCTGGTCAACCTGCAGGACTATCTGGATACCGGCCTGTTCCTGGATCATCGACCGGTGCGGTTGCGAATCGCCGAGGAAGCCTCGGGCAAGCGCTTTCTCAATCTGTTCGCTTACACCGGTTCTGCTACTGTGCATGCCGCTGTGGGCGGAGCCAAGCGTACAGTGACGGTCGATGCATCCAAAAAGTACCTCGAATGGGCGGCCAGTAACCTTGCGCTGAATGGCTTTTCAACGGATCAGCATGCGATGGAACGTTCTGACACCATGCGCTGGCTGGATGAGTGCCGTGAGCAGTTCGACATCGTGTTTTGCGATCCGCCGACCTTTTCCAATAACAAGTCCCGCAGTGACTTCGTGGTGGAAGAACATCATGGTGATCTGATCCGCAAAATCATGAAGCGGCTGGAGCGGGGAGGGGTGCTCTACTTTTCGTGCAACTACCGTCGCTTCCAACTGGATGAATCCATTCGCAAGTGGTATGACGTGGAAGATCTGACTCGCTGGAGTATTCCCGAGGACTTCCGTCGCAACGACAAGGTTCACGTGCTCTATGCGATCCGGCATGTGGAGGAGGGCTAATGGTTGTGCTCTACACCACCGTGGGTTGTCACCTGTGTGATCAGGCGCGCGAGCTGCTATTGATGGTGAATCCCTCTCAGGAAATCACGGCAGTGGATGTGGCGGAGGATGATGCCCTGATTGCACGATACGGCGAGCGAATCCCGGTATTGTCTCGCGAAGGTAAGGAGCTTGCCTGGCCCTTCGGGCTGCTCGAAGTCCAGGCGTTTCTTCAGGGCTGAATCGCTTGCAGGCAATATCCCACAAGGGGGCACCGGAATTGTGGGAGCGATGGTTCCACCGCGAATGAACGGCCGGGTGAGGGGCATCGCGGGCGGACGACTGCTCTCACTCTGCTGTCCAGCCGGCTGTGGTGGGCAGAATCCCATGCAGGGTCACCATGGTATCTCTCAGGATACACACGTGTTGTGAGTGGGTTTGGGTTGTGTGTCAACGCCCGGAGAAAAGCGTTGCGGCGTTGTCTGAGGTGATGGCTGCGAGAGCCGTCACTTCCTGTTCTCGAAGTGTAGCAACACGTTGGCCAATCCACGGTAACAGGCACGGCTCATTGCGGCGTTTTTGCACGGGCGGCTCAGGGAGGTCACGGGGGATCAGATAGGGCGCGTCGGTCTCCAGCAGCAGGCGATTGTCCGGAATATTGGGCACCAGAGTGGCGAGCTCCTTGCCACGGCGTTCATCGCACACCCAACCGGTGATACCGATGTGGCAATCCAGATCCAGATAGTCGAACAGCGCCCGTTTCGAGCCCGTAAAGCAATGCACAACGGCCCCTTTCAGTTGGTCACGCCAGGCCTTGAGGATCGGCAGAAAGCGGTCATGGGCATCGCGCTCATGCAGAAAAACAGGCAGCCCGGCTTCAGCCGCCAGGGCTAATTGTGCTTCGAACGCCCTTTCCTGATCCGGGCGGGGGGAAAAGTCCCGATTGAAGTCCAGGCCCATTTCTCCTGCCGCGCGGACCTCTGGCGACTTGAGCAACTCACGCAGTTCTTTTTCCATTTCCGGCGAATAAAAGCGTGCACTGTGTGGGTGAAGGCCCGCTGTCGCGAACAGGTCGTCGTGCTGTGATGCCAGAGTGACGGCCTGCCGGGATTCGTCGAGGCTGGTGCCGGTGATCAGCTGCCAGGTCACCCCGGCAGCGCGAGCACGGTCGATAACGTCATTGCGGTCCTCACGGAACTGCTTGTCCGTCAGGTTGACGCCGATATCAGCCCAGAGGATGGGCGCTTCGGGGAGTGTGTTGTGCGGTTGTGTCATTGGATTTCAGTTCTGCCAGTTTGCTGCGCAGGGATTCTACCCGACGGCGGTTGGCACCTAAATCCCAGTAACCGACACGGGACGCAGAGCGGACCTCTACGACGCCATTTTCGCGTACGTAAAATGTGACGTCGTCCGTAAAGCGAAGTACCAGGCTCTTGAAGCGAGCCTGAATGCGCGACTGGCCGACCACGTCATATTCCACACGGGGCTGGGCATCCAATACGGTCTGGAGACGCTGGAGACTGGTGTCACGGTTGTCCGATACCTCCAGAGGGGGAACCCAGTGGTCCTTGCTGCCGCTCAGGCTGGACACACAGTTGGGGGAATTCGGGCAGGGCGCGAGCAAGTTATTATCGTCTGACATGACACTGCTACTCAGTACCAGAACAAGGACACTAATAAGAATTCGGATCACGGATCAACCCCACAAAAATACCTTCGATAACCAGCTGGTCGGCTGGCACCTTGATGGGCTCATAGGCCTCATTCGCCGGTAGCAGGGTAGCACTGGACTTGTTCAGTTTTAATGTCTTGACTGTGACTTCTTCGTCAATTCTGGCGACAACGATCTCGCCGTTGCGGGCCACATTCGATTTGCGCACGGCGATAAGATCGCCATCAAAGATACCGGCATCAATCATGCTGTCGCCCTGAACCTTCAACAGGTAGGTTGGGCGCTGCTTGAACAACCCCTGGGGGACGGGAACGGTTCGCTCCACGTTTTCAATGGCTTCAATGGGTACACCGGCCGCCACCTTGCCGACGATGGGCAATTCTTCTTCTGACCAGTAGGCGTTATCGAGCAGCTGGATACCGCGGGAGCGGTCGCTATGGAGCTTGATATAGCCCTTGCGTTCCAGCGCACGGAGATGGTCAGACGCCGCATTCTTGGACTGGAAGCCCATGATATCTGCGATCTCGGCGCGGGTTGGCGCCATGCCTGTGTCGGCCAGGCACTCACGAATGCAATCCAGAACCTGTTGCTGGCGTTCAGTCAGTTTGCTGCTCATAACCTTCTCCGTGTGGTCGTCAGAAATGGCGCCTTCCCGTGTGCGCATTTCCTGATTGCCTCTGTCAGCCAAAGGCGACATTGGGGCCATTGATTTTGATCCTAGCACGAGCACTGACAATATGAACAGTGTTATTTGTCCAGGTTCCCCTGACCAGTAAGGCGCACGGATTTGTCATTCCTGCCGTTGCCCTGTCTGGTCGTGGGCACTAGCATTGGGTTTTCATATCCATCAATGGCATGGGTCAGGCTAAACGGGGAAGGTAGATGGAGCAGGCCAACAATAATGATTTCGGCCAGCAGCGGGTTCGGCAGTTACTTTCCGGGGTCCCGTTTTTCAATGAAATTGCCAGGGACGATCAGGCACAGTTTGCCCAGATTGAACAGAACACCCGGTTATGGGTAGCGGGTTCCGGCGACACGGTAATTCGTGCCGGTGACGTGGATTCCACGCTGTATTTCCTGTTGCGTGGTCAGTTGGAAGTGTGCGCAGAGCAGGGCAGTGAGGCTCCACTGTATTACGTGTCTCCCGGTGAGGTGTTCGGCACCTTGTCCATGCTGCTCGGCACCCCGCGCAGCGCCACGATTAGGGTCGCGGACAATGCCCGTGAAGCGGTGCTGGCGAGTCTGGATTTCAATGCCTTCAATGAGGATGACAGCCCGTATTCCCTGGCGACCCGTTTGGCCTTTTTTCATATGATTGTGCACCACATACGCTGGACCCTGGAGGTCAAGCGTATGCAATCCCCAACTCACGAACTGGTGCAGTCCATGCGCAAGTTGCCCGTTTTTCACGGTGAGAAAGGCAGTGCAGAAGAACTGGATGCCCTGCGCGAACAGGCCCAGAGCCTGGCAGAGCTGCTATGCCGCTGGAACGAGGAAAGTCAGGCCAATACCGGCACGATCCAGCTGACCTAAGCACGCAAGGCGTTATTCAGAGGTTCCCTAGCCCTTGCCATTCTGGTCGACCTTCACTGCCAGAACATCACAATGGGCACCGGGGACCAGCCCGCGAGCCGTGGACCCCAGTAGCAACGCCAGACCACTGCGGGTGTGGCTGCCGACAGCAATCAGGTCGGCCTCCAGCTTGTCGGCCTTGTCGAGGATGGTCTTCTCGATAGAACCCAGCTCTACGTGCACGTTGCCATCGGGAATCTGGTAGCGCTGGGCATAGCGCCTGGCCATTTCCCGGGCCTGTTCCATCAGCCCGGTCTGCAGGTCAGTGACATCCATGGGGACATCGGCGCCGTAGGCCAGCGCCAGCGGTTCGATCACATGGATGAGGTGAAGCTCTCCTTCGTTGCCAGACAGGACGCCAGCGGCACGGGATAGCACCTGTGCGGATTCATCGCTGCCGTCGATGGCAACCAGGATCTTGCGATAGGGCGTAGGCACGATTCTCTCCATGAAAGCCGTCTTTCCCGGCAGTATAACTCGCCTTGCAGTGGTTGCCAGCGGGGTAATTCACAGTACAGGGTTGCTCTTCCACCTCTGCTTGTACTACTACTAGGGAGCCTCTGAATAACTCCTTGCGT